>NZ_DAIUBO010000016.1:0-31209 GCF_036846665.1 Amaricoccus sp.
GCCCGGCGGGCACCGCCGGGCAGCGCCCGCCCCGCCCCCAGGCGGGCGCTGCCCTCACATTGGTGTGGGACGGTCGAGCAAGATAGTATGGACCCCAGACGCAATTCGCCGCCCACCCGCCATCGGGGCTGGATCTCGCGCCCGAAGCACGCGACACCGGGACATGGCCCCCGCCGAGACGGATATCGCCGCCTATCTCGCCTTCTTCCGTAGCGCGGAGGCGCTGAAGGACACGCTGCGCAATTCCTGGACCGCGACCGGGCGGCGCGAGAGCACCGCCGAGCACAGCTGGCGCCTCGCCCTGATGGCCATCGCCCTCGAGGAGGCGCTGCCGGGCATCGACCACGCCCGCCTCCTGCGCATGCTCGTCCTGCACGACCTCGGCGAGGCGCTGCACGGCGACGTGCCCGCACCGCTGCAGGGGCCAGACAAGACCGCCGAGGAGCGCGCCGACCTGCAATCGCTGCTCGCGCCCCTGCCCGAGGCCGCCGCGAACCGCCTGCTCGCCCTCTGGGACGAATACAATTCGCTCGCCACGCCGGAGGCCCGCATCGCCAAGGGGCTCGACCGGCTGGAGACCGTGCTCCAGCATGTCCAGG
Organism: Amaricoccus sp.; assembly: GCF_036846665.1. Lineage (NCBI taxonomy): Bacteria > Pseudomonadati > Pseudomonadota > Alphaproteobacteria > Rhodobacterales > Paracoccaceae > Amaricoccus > Amaricoccus sp. The sequence goes on from NZ_DAIUBO010000016.1 coordinate 600, forward strand.
GCGCGAATCCGCCGGATTTCGACTATGCCTTCAACCTCGGCTACGGCCGGCGCCACAGCGCCGCGCATCCGCTGATCGAGGCCCTGCGCGCGCCCGTGGACGAAGAGACCGCGCAACTCGCCGCCCGCAGCACCGCAGAGCGCGATGAGACCTGACCTCGACCGCTTCGTCGCCGCCCAGGATCCTATCTGGCCAGCGGTCGTGGCGGAACTCGCCGCCGGGCGCAAGGCGACGCATTGGATGTGGTTCGTCTTTCCCCAGATCGCCGGCCTCGGCCGCAGCGCCACCGCGATCCGCTTCGCGCTGGCGGATCTCGGCGAGGCCCGCGCCTATCTGGCGCATCCGGTCCTCGGGCCGCGGCTGCGCGACGCCACCCGGGCGATGCTGCGCCATTCCGGCACGGCGCCGGAGGCGATCCTCGGCGGCATCGACGCACTGAAGTTCCGCTCCTCCATGACGCTCTTCGCCGCCGCCGACCCGGACGAGCCGCTGTTTCCCGCGGCCCTCACGGCCTTCTACGGCGGCACACCCGACCCCGCGACGCTGCGGCTCCTCGGCCGGGGCTGATAAGGTATCTGGGCAACCGATCGGCCAACGGACACCTCGAACCGGCAACAGCGAGGCATCGCCCTGCGCCGGTTCGTCGGAGGGACGCGCGCGAGCGCGGAGGCCGAGGGTGTTCCAGCTTCGGCGGGTAATCCGCGCGCGTCTGCCTGGCGGGCGCGCTCGTCGCGCCTGCCGGGGGCAGGCAGGCGCGCGCGGATTTGTCACCGGCCAAATCCGCGAAGAGAATGCGGCGCGGCCACGGAACTCGACGCCGGCCCGAAGCAATCAGTCGGCAAGTGTATTGAGCGTCAAGAGACGAGCCTGTCTTCGTCGAAGCTCTTGTCCTCGCGGACCAGGACATTGGCGGTGGTGACACGTCGTCGCTCGATGCGACAATCGCCACGCACCCACCGGCGACCCGCCTCCCGCCCTCAGCCCAGGGCGCGGTCGATCTCCGCCAGCGTCGCCCGCTCGTCCTCGCTCACCCGTTCCCCGCCGATGCCGAGGATCGCCCCCTCGCTGGCGGCCTCCGCCACGCTCTGCGCGATCGCCCGCAGCCAGCCCTTGTAGCCCGCCGCCGCGGCGGGTGCCCGGGCCTCGACGACCCGGGCGATCTCGGCCAGCGCCGCCACCGCCACATGGGCGACCTCCGCGCGCGGGCGATCCTTGATGTCGTCCTGCAAGACCGCACGCGCCGAGGCGCGGCCCTCGGCGGTGTCGTAGGCTCCCGCCACCGCCTCGACCAGGGCATTGGCATCCTCCGTGCCGCCCGCCTTCTGGATCGCCGCCGCCACCGCGAAGCTCTCGCGGATGGTGCCGATCAGCCCGCTCGGCTCGCCCGCGGTGATCGCCATGCTGGCGAGCATCGGCGCCGCGACGACCCGCGCCCATTCCTCGTCGGAAAACGCTGCCCGCAGGTCCATCGGTCCGCCCCCATGCAAGAGAATGCCGCCCCGGCAAGCCTAGCCCCATCGGACGGATCCCGCATTAACACTTTTCTCCCGAAATATCATGGACTTGGATCCTGTCCCCATGGGGACGGGACGGGGACGGCCGAATCCGGCCGGCCCCGGGGCCAATCCCCGGCCCGGATTCGGCCATCCATGCGCTTGCGCCCCGACCCATTCGGACGCATGAAAGCGCCCGGACATCCGCCCCGGAGACGCCCCGCCCGATGCCGATCCCGCTGATCCTCGCCTCGCGCTCGGAAGGCCGCGCGACGCTGCTGCGCCAGGCCGGCGTCCCCTTCGAGACCGTTCCAGCGGCGCTGGACGAGGCCGCCGTCAAGGCGGCGATGCTGGCCGAGGCCGCGCCCCCGCGCGACGTCGCCGACATGCTCGCCGATCTCAAGGCGCGGCGGGTCGCCGCCCGGCGCCCCGGCACGCTCGTCCTCGGCGCGGACCAGGTGCTGGTCAGCGCCGGCCGCCTCTACGACAAGCCCCGCAACCTCGGGGAGGCCGCCGACCAGCTGCGCCGCCTGCGCGGGGCCACCCATGAACTGCTCGCCGCGGCGGTGGTCTACGAGAACGGCCGCCCGGTCTGGCGCCACATCGGCGGCGCGCGGCTGACCATGCGCCGCTTCACCGACGCCTTCCTCGAAGGCTATCTCGCCCGGCACGGCGAAAGCCTGCTCGCCACCGTGGGCGCCTACCATCTCGAAGGCGGCGGGGCGCAGCTCTTCAGCCGGGTCGAGGGCGATTATTTCAGCGTGCTGGGCCTGCCCCTGCTCGAACTGCTCGGCTTCCTGCGCACGCGCGGGGTCTGCCCGGAATGAGCGCCGCCCCCCCGCCGCTCGCCGCCGTGCTCGGCTGGCCCATCGGCCATTCGCGCTCGCCCGCGCTGCACGGCCACTGGCTCCGCCGCTACGGCATCGCCGGCCATTACATCCCCGTCGCCCTCGCCCCGGAGGATCTGGAGGACGGCCTGCACGCGCTCGCCCGCCTCGGCTTCCGCGGCTGCAACGTCACCCTGCCGCACAAGGAGGCGGCGCTGGCACTGGCCGCCGAGGCGACCGATCTCGCCCGCGAGATCGGCTCGGCCAATACCCTGACCTTCCGCGAGGACGGCGGCTTCCTCGCCGACAATACCGACGCCTATGGATTTGTCGCCAACCTGCGGCAATCCGCGCCGCAATGGCGGGCCGATGCCGGTCCGGCGCTGGTGCTCGGCGCCGGCGGCGCCGCCCGCGCCGTGATCGCGGGCCTGCTCGCCGAGCGGACGCCGGAGATCCGCCTCGCCAACCGCACCCGCGCCCGCGCCGAGGACCTGCGCGCGCATTTCGGGCCGCGCCTCAGCCTGGTGGACTGGGAGGCCGCGCCGGAGGCCGCCGCGGGGGCGGCGACCATCGTCAATACCACCTCGCTCGGCATGGAGGGCCAGCCGCCGCTCGGCTTCGGCTTCCATGCGGCGGCGCCGGCCGCGCTCGCGACCGACATCGTCTACCGGCCCCTCGACACCGCCTTCCTGATCGACGCGCGCCGCCGCGGCCTGACCACCGTCGACGGCCTCGGCATGCTTCTGCATCAGGCGGTCCCCGGCTTCGAGCGCTGGTTCGGCCGCCGCCCGGAGGTCGATGCCGAGCTCCGCGCCGCCCTGCTCGACGCATGAGCCAGGGGCCGTTCCGCCTCGGGCTGACCGGCTCCATCGGCATGGGAAAATCCACCACGGCGGGTTTCTTCGCCGAGGCCGGCGTGCCGGTCTGGGATGCCGATGCCGCCGTCCACCGGCTCTATGCGCCGGGCGGCGGCGGTGGCGCGGCACTGGCGGATCTTGCGCCGCAGGCGATCCGCGAGGGCGCGGTCGACCGCGACGCGCTGCGCGAGGCCATCGCCCGCGACCCCGCCCTGCTGCCGGCCGTCGAGGCACGCATCCATCCGCTGGTGGCGGCCGACCGCGCGCGCTTCCTCGCGGCCCATGCGGACGCCGAGCTCGTGCTGCTCGACATCCCACTCCTCTACGAAACCGGGGCGGAGGCGGGGCTCGATGCCGTGCTCGTGGTGACCGCGCCGCGCGCGGTCCAGCGCGAGCGGGTGCTGGCGCGCCCCGGCATGGACGAGGCCGCGCTCGCCGCCATCCTCGCCCGGCAGCTGCCCGATGCGGAAAAACGCGCGCGGGCCGATTTCATCCTCGACACCAGCGAGGGGCTTGAGGCCGCCCGCGACCGGGTCCTATCCTTGATCGCGGAGATCCGGGAGGAGCGGCGCCATGCGTGAGATCGTGCTCGACACCGAGACCACCGGCCTCGATCCCGCCGGCGGCGACCGGATCGTGGAGATCGGCGGCGTCGAGCTCGTCAACCACATGCCGACGGGGCGCAGCTTCCACGCCTATATCAACCCCGAGCGGGACATGCCGGCCGAGGCCTTCGCCGTCCACGGGCTGAGCGCGGAATTCCTGTCCGACAAGCCGACGTTCCGCGAGGTCGCGCCGGACTTCCTCGCCTTCGTCGGCGACGCGAAGCTGGTGATCCACAACGCCAGCTTCGACATGAAGTTCCTCAATGCGGAGCTCGGCTGGATCGCGGCGGAACCCCTGCCCTGGTCGCGGGCCGTGGACACGCTCGACATCGCCCGCCGCCGCTTCCCCGGCGCGCTCAACAATCTCGACGCGCTCTGCCGGCGGTTCGGCGTCGACAATTCCGGGCGCGAGAAGCACGGCGCGCTGCTCGATTCCGAGCTGCTCGCCGAGGTCTATCTCGAACTGATGGGCGGCCGGCAACCCGACCTCACCCTGACCGTGGTGGCCTCCGGCGACGCGGGCCCGGCGGTGTCCTCCGACTGGACGCCGCCGCCGCGGGCGCGGCTGCTGCCTCCCCGGATCACGGCCGCCGAAGCCGAGGCCCATGCGGCCTTCGTCGCGACCCTGGGCGAGAACGCGCTCTGGACGAAGCTCTGAGCGCGCTCAGGCCTGGGCCGCCGGCGCGGCGGCTTCGCTCTGGCGCCGCGCGATCTCGGCGCGATAGAGGGAAAGGAAGTCGATCATCTCGAGATTGAGCGGCGGATAGCCGCCGTCCCGGGTCAGATCCCCGACGACCCGCCGCACATAGGGAAAGATCAGCCGCGGGCATTCGATCATCAGCAGCGGATGCAGCTGCTCGTCGGGCACGTTCTGGATCACGAAGAGCCCGGCATAATCGAGCTCGAGGATGAAGACCGGGCCCTCGGGGAGCTTGCTGTCGACCTTGACCTTGAGCGCGACCTCGTAGCGGTCGTCGCCGCGCTTCTGGGCGTCGATGTTGACCCCGACGCGCACCTCCGGCTTGCCTTCGGAAACCAGCCCCTTCTGGACCGCGATGTTCTCGAAGGAGACGTCGCGGATGTATTGCGTCAGAATCTGCAGCCGGGGCTGCGCCGTTTCCGGCTTCGGGGCGCCGTTGGTTTCGTCGGCCATCGCGTGCAATCCTTGTCCTGATCGTGTCGCGCGGCGGTCTAGCACGGAAGCCGAAGCCCCACAACGCGCCGCCGGACCCCGGGCCTCAGCCCGGATCGCGGGTCCAGCCCGAACTGCCCCGCCGCTCGGGCGGCAGGTCGTCGAGGATCTCGTATTCGCCCTCGATGGTGTCGCCGCGTGCCGGCCGCCGGGGGCCGCCCTCGCGCCCGAAGGTCGCGACCCGCACCGTCAGCCGCGAGGCGCCCCAGGCGATCAGCCGCGTCCGCACCGGCGGCACCAGGAGCAGCAGGCCCAGCGTGTCGGTGAAGAACCCCGGCGTCAGCAGCAGGATCCCGGCCACCAGGATCAGCGCGCCATGGGCGATCGGCCCGACCGGATCGCCGCCCCTCTCGAGGCTCTCCTGCAGGCGGGCGAGCGCCTGCATCCCCTGGAGCCGCATCAGCGCGGTTCCCGCCACCGCCGTCAGGACGACGATCGCGAGCGTGGGCATCAGCCCGATCGCGCCGCCCACCTTGATGAAGAGCGCGATTTCGAGGATCGGAACCCCGACGAATACCAGGAAGAGCCACATTCTCGCATCCATCCGCCCATTGGCCGCGCCTCGTCCGATGGACTTGGCGGGACATGACACTTACATAAGGGCAGTGGTTGCGATACGGCAACGCCGCGGGCGCGAAAGTGAAAGGGTGGCCTATGGCCTCGCAAATGATCCAGATCATCGTCCTGGCGGCAATCGCGCTGTTCCTGATCCTGCGCCTTCGCAACGTGCTCGGCACGCGCGAGGGCTTCGAGAAACCGCGCGAACTGCCCGGCGGCTCGGCGTCCAGGCGCCGCGACCACGCCTTCGAGGTGATCGAGGGCGGGTCCGCCGACCCCGACATCAGCCATTACGTCGAGCCCGACAGCGAGGCCGGCAAGGCGCTGGCGGCGATGAAGGCCGCCGATCCCGACTTCAGCGTCGCCGAATTCGCCCATGGTGCGCGCTCCGCCTATGAAATGATCGTGATGGCCTATGAGAACGGCGATCTCGAAACCCTGCGCCGTTTCCTCGCGCCGGAGGTCTTCGAGCCCTTCCGCGAGGCGATCGAGGCGCGCAACGCCAAGGGCCTGACCGTCGAGGCGAGCTTTGCCGGCATCCGCGAGGTGACGCTCAACGAGGCGCATTTCGACCCCGTGAGCAACGAGGGCGACATCACCATGCGCTTCGTCGGCGAGCTGACCTCGGTGGTCAAGGACCCCGAGGGCCGCATCGTGGAAGGCGCGCCGAACGAGGTGAAGCAGCAGCGCGACATCTGGACCTTCACCCGCAACATGAGCTCCGAAGACCCGAACTGGCTCCTGACCGGCACCGGCGGCTGATCCCGTCGGGGGAACGGCCAGCCCATGCCACCCCGCCGCCGTTCGCTCACGCGCGAGGAACGCGCGCTCTGGGAGCGGGTCGTCGCGACCACGGCGGCGCTGCAGGGCGGCGGTGCGGGGCCGTCCGGCGCCCCCCCGCCCCGGCCGGTCAAGGCTGCGACGCCGTCGACACCGCCGCAGCCGCAGCCCGCGGCGCCGCGGTCGCTGCCGCCGACGGCCGCGGTCGATCTCTCGCCCGACCCGCATGCGGGTCTTCGCGCCCGTGTGCCGCGCATGGACCGGGGCCGCTACGAGAAGCTGCGCCGCGGCAGGCTCGAGCCCGAGGCGCGGCTCGACCTGCACGGGATGACCGCCGAACGCGCCCATGCCGCGCTGACGCGCTTCATCCTCTCCGCCCATGCCGAGGGCCTGCGCCTGGTGCTGGTCATCACCGGAAAGGGACGCGACGGCGCGGAGCATGTCATCGCCCCGCATCGCCACGGCATCCTGCGCCACAGCCTGCCGCACTGGCTCTCCGCGCCGCCGCTCGCGGGCCGGGTGCTCGACCTCGCGCCCGCCCATCGCAAGCACGGCGGCGGCGGCGCCTATTACGTCTATCTGCGCCGGCAGCGGTAGGCCCGTGACACGACCTCCGGGAAATGGCTTCGGACCGGCGCCTCTCTTCCCTTGGCGCTGCCGCCTACTCTTCGCGGATTTGGCAGGTGACGAATCCGCGCGCGCTCAGCTGCCCGATGCGTCGGGGAAGAACAGCTGTTGGCCGTCGATCTTGAATTCCGCGATCGCCGCCTGCCCTTCGGGCGAGACCAGCCAGTCGATGAAGGCCTGGCCGGCTTCCGCCTTCACGGTGGGATGCTTCTCGGGATTGACCAGGATGACGCCATAGGGGTTGAAGAGCGCGGGATCGCCCTCGAAGACGATGTCGAGATCCCCGCGGTTCTGGAAGCTGATCCAGGTGCCGCGGTCGGTCAGGCTGTAGGCGGGGATCTCGGCGGCGACGTTCAGCGTGGCGCCCATGCCGCTGCCGGTCTCGTGGTACCATTCCCCGCCCGGCGTCACGCCGGCAGCGGCCCAGAGCGCCTTCTCCGCCTGATGGGTTCCGGAATCGTCGCCGCGTGACGCGAAGGGCGCCCCGGCGGCGGCGACCGCGGCCAGCGCGGCGGGCGCGTCGGCCGCGGCACGGGCGCCGGCGGGATCCTCCTCGGGGCCGACGAGGACGAAATCGTTGTACATCACGTCAAAGCGCTGCACGCCCCAGCCCTCGGCGACGAAGGTCTCTTCCGCCGGGCGGGCATGGACGAAGACCACGTCCGCATCCCCGCGCCGCCCGGTTTCCAGCGCCTGGCCGGTGCCCTGCGCCACCACATGCACCTCGATGCCGGTCTTTTCCGTGAAGATCGGCAGGATATGCCCGAAGAGCCCGGAATTCTCCGTCGAGGTGGTCGATGCCACGGTGATGAAATCCGCGGCCGCGCCGGGAATGGCGGCGAGCGCGAGCGCGGCGGCGCCGAAGAGAGCGCGGAATGTCTTCATGTCCTGTCAGGTCCTTCCTTGCTGCTCACCAGAGGAGATTTCCGGCGAGGAATGCACGCGCTTCTTCCGAGGCGGGTTCGCGGAAGAAGGTTTCGGCGGGCCCGCTCTCCACGAGCCGGCCGCGATCGAGAAAGACGATGTCCTCGGCCAGCCGCCGCGCCTGGCCCAGGTCATGGGTGGTCATGACGATGGTCATGCCCTCGCGGCTGAACTCCCCGATCATCGCCTCGATGCTGCGGGTCGCGCCGGGATCGAGCTGGGCGCAGGGCTCGTCGAGAAACAGCACTTCCGGGCGCAGCGACCAGGCGCGGGCCATCGCCAGCCGCTGCTGCTCGCCGCCCGAGAGCAGCCGCGCCGGGCGGGTGGCCAGCGGCGCGAGCCCGAACCGCTCGATCGCCGCGGCGCTGCGCGACCGGCGCGCGGGCCGCGGCAGCCCCGCGAGCGCGAGCGCCGCTTCGAGATTGCCGCGGGTGGAGCGCCGCAGCATCACCGGCTTCTGGAACACCATCGCCTGACGGCGGGAGGCCAGTTCGGGAAGGGCCCAGAGGACATGGCCCTCGGTGGGTTCGATCAGCCCGTGGCAGAGCCGGAGCAGCAGGCTCTTGCCCGCCCCGTTCGGCCCCAGCACGATCAGCCGCCGGTTCGGCCGGACCCGCAGGGTCACGCCCCCGAGCAGCCGGGTCCCGTTGCGCGCATAGCCGAGGCCGGAAATGTCCAGCGGCAGGATCGACGGCTCCGCCCTCATCCCGCGACCCGCCGCGCCCATCCGCTCGCCCCGAAGGCCAGCGCGTTGAAGCTCAGCGTCAGGCCGAGCAGGATGATGCCCAGCGCGACGGCGAGCCCGAGATTGCCGCGGCTCGTCTCGAGCGTAATCGCGGTGGTCATGGTGCGGGTGTGGCCGGCGATGTTGCCGCCGACGATCAGGATCGCGCCGACCTCGGCACTCGCGCGCCCGAATCCCGCGAGAACGCCGGTCAGCAGGCTGAAGCGCCCGTCCCAGAGCAGGGTCGGCACCGCGCGGATCCGGCCCGACCCGAGCGAGCGGAACTGCTCCTGGTATTCGTCCCAGAGCACCTCGATCACGCTGCGGGTGAGCGAGATCACGATGGGCAGGATCAGGATGGTCTGGGCGAGCACCATCGCCGTCGGCGTGAAGAGCAGCCCGAGCGGCCCGAGCGGCCCCGAGCGGGACAGCAAGAGATAGATCGCGAGGCCGGCGACCACCGGCGGCAGGCCCATCAGCGCATTGAAGACGACGACCACCACCGAACGGCCGGGAAAGCGCGCCAGCGCCAGCGCGGCGCCGAGCGGCAGGCCGAGCGCGCAGCCGATGGCGACCGCCGTCAGCGTCACGCGCAGCGACAGGCCGATGATCTGCATCAGCTCGGGATCGCCCGAGGCGATCAGCTCGAAGGCAAGGCCGAAGGGCCCGAGCGACATCCGGAACACCCCGCAATTCCCACTGGATTTGAACGAAAAAGCAATTACGATGCAATGCTGGAGATATTGCATGAAAACAGTAAAAAGCGCGAGCACGCTTCTGACCACCGGCGAAGTGGCGGCCTATCTGCGCATGAAGGAGCGCACGGTCTACGACATGGTCGCGCGCCAGCAGATCCCCTGCAGCCGCGCGACCGGCAAGCTGCTCTTCTCGCGGCCGCTGATCGACGCCTGGGTCGAGGCGCATACCGAGATGCCGGCCGGGCGCAACGCCGTCGTTCCCATGATCTACGCCGGATCGAGCGACCCCCTGCTCGAATGGGCGCTGCGGCAATCGGGATGCGGCCTCGCGGTGCTCGCGACCGGGTCGCGCCGCGGGCTCGAGGCCATCGCCCGCGGCGAGGCGATGCTCGCCGGGGTGCATCTGCTCGATCCGGGGACCGGGGAATACAATATCCCCCATGTCCGGGCGCTGGTGCCGCAGGGCGACGTGGTGGTGATCCACTGGGCGCGGCGCCTGCAGGGCCTGCTCCTGGCCGCCGGCAATCCCCTGGGCATCACAGGGCTCCGCGACCTGGCCGAACGCGGCCTGCGCCTGGCCCGGCGGGGCGAGGGCGCCGGCAGCCAGCTGCTCCTGGAAGTGCTCCTGGACCGGGCCGGGCTCTCGATGGGCGCGATCCGCGTCGCCAGCCAGATCGCCGAGACCGAGCGCGACCTCGCGAGCATGATCGCCATGGACGAGGCCGATTGCGCGCTCGGGGTCGCCGCGGCGGCGGAGGGGCTCGGCTTCCTGCCGCTCTGGCCGGCGGAATCCTTCGACCTCGTGATGCGCCGGCGCGACTATTTCGAGCCGGCGGTGCAGGCGCTGCTGGCCCTCGCCCGGACCGAGCCCTTCGCGCGGCGCGCGGAGCATCTCGGCGGCTACGACCTCGGCGATCTGGGGCAGGTGCGCTTCAACGCCTGACGGGCGCCGCGGCCCGTCAGAGCGCGACCAGCCGCTCCGCCGCCGCCGCGCGGTCGCGGATCACCCCGTAATCGCCGGGATCGAAGGGCCGGAATCCCGTCAGCCCGAGGTCGCGACGCGATGCCGCGTCGAGCGCCACCATGGCCGCGGCGATCGCGCGCCGCATCGCCGGGACATCCGCCCCTCGCGCCGCGATCAAGGGCAGGCCGGGCGTCGGCTCGGTGAGAAGCAGGACACGCAGGCGGCCGGCCGCCGCGCGGTATCTTTCGACGAAGCGCCAGGACACCATGTCGAGCGCCGCGACATCGGCGCAATCCGCCGCGACCAGCTCCGCGGAGGCGGCATGGGATCCGGTTTCCACCGCGCCCGAGAAGAAGCGCCGCTCCCGGGCGAGCGGCGCCACATGATGCAGCATCGCCGCATATCCCGATTGCGAACCGCGCTCGTTGAAGGCCAGGCGGGAGCCGCGAAAGGCCTCGAGCGTCTCCCGCGGATCGTCCCGCCGCACGACGATGGCGCTGCGGTAGAACCCCTGCAGGCAGCCGGGGAGACAATAATCCGGCGCGCCCAGCATCTCGACCCTGCCCCAAAGCGCCCGCACGAAGGGCAGGCCGCAGCATTGCGCCAGAACCAGCGTCGGGTCGGTCCAGACCGCCATCGGCTCGCGGTCCCGCTCGAGCCGCTCGGGCGCGGCCATTCCCTCCGCGCGCAATGCGTCCCGCAGCGCCGACCAGAAGCGATCGGTCGCCGGCCGCAGCTCGGGCCAGTCGTACATGGGCAGCGACGCAACCCCGGCGGCGGTCAAACGGGAGCAGTGCCCCGGGACACCGGAGGGCCTTCCGGCGCCGCCGCATAGAGCGGATGCGGCACCGGATCCTTCCGGCGAAGCAGGTGCCGCCGGAAGACCTCGCCATAGGAGCGATAGCGGTAGCCGCCGTTGCGGCGCAGGACCATCGCCTGCTGCCGCCGGTATTCGCCCGGGAGCCGATACCAGGGGAGGCCCGGCCTGGCATGGTGCACCGCATGGAAATTGTTGTTGAGAAACAGCAGCGCGAGCGGGCCGCGATCCTCGATGATGACGCTGCGCGCCGCGCTGCGTTCGTCGGCGCGATGCTCCAGGAAGGTGCGGATCCGCAGGAGCGAGAGCGCCAGCCAGCAGGCGAGCCCATAGGCCCAGGCCGGCACCGTCCCGGCCCAGCCCAGCCGGAGCAGGACCGGCGCCACCCCGGCCGCATGCAGCAGCCAGGCGCGCCGGATCCCCCGGTCGCCGCGAAGGATCGCGGCCGCGTCCTCGTACCAGTGCCGCAGGCAGCCGATCGGCGGGCCGAGGATCATCCGGCCGAGCAGGGTATTGTTGGCCAAGAGCAGGAACCGCACCGGCCGCGGCAGCCGCGCCCAGACCGCCGGATCGAGATAGTTCGATTCCGGATCGTCATAGGGATCGGTCAGGTTCGGGTCCCTGTGATGCGCCAGATGCAGCGCGCGAAACCGCTCGTAGGGCACGGCGAGACCGATCGCCGGGAAGACCAGCGCATCGCTCAGCCGCTGGTTCCGGAAGGGATGCCCGTGGATGATCTCGTGCTGGAGCGAGGAATGCTGCGCGATCGCCACCGCGAGGGCGGGGATCGCGATCCAGAGGCCGATCGGCTCGGCGAAGCGGGTCAGCAGGATCCAGACGAGATAGGTGAGCGCGACCAGAAGGATGGTCGGCCATTCCGTTTCGGGCCGGGGGCCGGCGGATGGGCGGGCGTCGGGCATTCGAAGTCGATCCACGGCGGAACTGCATGGAATCTATGGGCGCGAATACACGAATGCAATAATGTGATTTCGTTGTGATTTATGAGAATATGGGGTATTATCGCCATGATGATGTGAAAGAGCGAAGCAGATGTGACTTCGCAGGGATTCTCCATGGACAAGCGCGCATTGGCGTCCGCCTTCCGCGAAAGGCTGCGCGCCCTGATCGGCGACGAGCGCGGCGGCGTGGCGAGCTTCCTCGCGGAAACCGGGATCGACCGCTCGGCCCTGAGCCAGTTCCTCGATCCCGCGATCGACCGGCTGCCGCGGGCGGAGACGCTGCGCAGGATCGCCGAGGCCCGCGGCGTCACCATCGACTGGCTGCTCGCGCTCTCCAACGCCCCGGACGGACGGCAGACGGTGGCGCCCTCGGTGCAGATCGAATCGGCCGAGGTCGAGGGCGGCGGCTCCCCCATCGACCAGTGGCGGCACGAGGCGGCCGGCATGAAGCTGCGCTACGTGCCTTCGCGCCTGCCGGACATGCTCAGCCTCGGGCCGGAACCGGCGCAGCCGGCCGGCAATCCCCGCGCCGGCAAGGCGGAGAACGTGCTCGGCGGCTTCCGTCTCGGCGACATGGACGTGGAGATCGCCATGCCGGTGCAGACGCTGCAGGATCTGTCGGGCGGCACCGGGCTCTGGCGCGGGACCGATGCCGGCCGGCGCCGCCGGCAGCTCGCCCATATGGCCGCGACCTGCGCCGAGGCCTATCCGACGCTGCGGCTGCATCTCTACGACGGGCGCGAGACCTTCGCCGCGCCCTTCACGATCTTCGGGCGGATCCGCGCGGCGCTCTATCTCGGCGAAGCCTATCTCGTGGTGACCTCCGCCGAGCAGGTCGCGGCGCTCACCCGGCTCTTCGACAATCTGGTGCGCCGGGCGACGATCGGGCCGGACCGGGTGCACGAGACCCTCGCGGATCTGGCCGGCCAGGTGGCGTGAGCGGCGACGCCCCGACCGCCCCCCGTTCCGGCCCGGCACCGATCTCTTGTTGCCGGAACGCGGAAAAGAGCCTTTAAGATTTGAAGCGCCGAGGCGCGGGCCGCGGGGCCGGCCGCGACAGAACGGACGCAGAGAACCAACGGGGAAAACGACAATGACACCGAAACCGACGACGATCCTCGCCGCATTGGCGATGTCGGCCGCGGCCCTGCCGGCGGCAGGGCAGGACATGGACGCGCTCATCGCCGCGGCCAAGGAAGAAGGCATGCTGACGACCATCGCCCTGCCGCATGAATGGTGCGGCTACGGCGGCGTGATCCAGGGCTTCAAGGACAAATACGGGATCGAGGTCAACGAGCTCAATCCCGACGCCGGCAGCGCCGACGAGCTGGAGGCGATCCGCGCCAACAAGGACAATACCGGCCCGCAGGCGCCCGACGTGATCGACGTCGGCTTCTCCTTCGGCCCCGCCGCCAAGGAAGAGGGGCTGATCCAGCCCTACAAGGTCTCGACCTGGGATTCGATCCCCGACAACGTCAAGGATCCCGAGGGCTATTGGTACGGCGATTATTACGGCGTGCTGAGCTTCGCGGTGAACAAGGACATCGTCGAGAACGTGCCCGGCAACTGGGAGGATCTGCTCAAGCCCGAATACGCCAATTCCGTGGCGCTCGCCGGCGATCCGCGGGCCTCGAACCAGGCGATCATCAGCGTCTATGCCGCCGGCCTCGCAGCGAGCGGCGAGCCGGGCGGCGACGCCGGCAAGAAGGGGCTGGAGTTCTTCGCCGAGCTCAACAAGGCCGGCAATTTCGTGCCCGTGATCGGCAAGACCGGCACGCTGGCCCAGGGCGCCACGCCCATCGTGATCTGGTGGGACTACACCGCCCTCGCCGGCCGCGACACCCTGAACGGCAATCCGCCGATGGAAGTGGTGGTGCCCGGCAACGGCGTGGTCGCCGGCGTCTACGTCCAGGCGATCTCCGCCTTCGCGCCGCATCCCAACGCCGCGAAGCTCTGGATGGAATATCTCTATTCCGACGAGGGCCAGCTCGGCTGGCTCGCGGGCTATTGCCATCCGATCCGCTTCAACAGCCTCGCGGCCGAAGGCAAGGTCCCGCAGGACCTGCTCGACCGGCTGCCGCCGGCCGCCGCCTACGAGCGCGCCGTCTTCCCGACGCTGGAAGAGCAATCGGCGATGAAGGAGGTCATCACCGGCGGCTGGGACAGCGTCGTCGGCGCCAACGTGCAATAGCCGGACCCGCCCGGGCTCCCCGCGGGGGGCCCGGGGCTTCCGCCGCCATGCCGCGCCACCGGACATCGACCATCCCGGCCCCGCGCTCCTGGGCCTGGCTCGGACTCCTGCCCTTCGCGGCCTTCGCGGCGCTGTTCCTGATCGTGCCGACCATGTTCATCGTGGTCGGCAGCTTCCGCAACGCGGCCGGGGACTTCACCCTCGCCAATATCGTCAATCTCTTCCAGCCGTCGATCCTCGCGGCCTTCTGGATCTCGATCCGGATCAGCTTCGCCTCCGCCTTCCTCGGCTGCGCCATCGGCTTCGCCATCGCCGCGGCGATGATCCACGGCGGCCTGCCGGGCTGGCTGCGCGGACCGATGCTCACCTTCTCCGGCGTCGCCTCGAACTTCGCGGGCGTGCCGCTCGCCTTCGCCTTCCTCGCCACGCTCGGGCGGCTCGGGCTCGTCACCGTGCTGCTGCGCGACTGGGCCGGCATCAACATCTATGCCATGGGCTTCAACCTGCTGAGCTTCTTCGGCCTCACGCTCACCTATCTCTTCTTCCAGATCCCGCTGATGATCCTGATCGTCACCCCGGCCCTCGACGGGCTGCGCCGGGAATGGCGCGAGGCCGCCGAGATCCTCGGCGCGAGCCGGGCGCAATACTGGCGCATGGTGGCGCTGCCGATCCTCTGGCCGACGCTCTTGGGCACGCTGGCGCTGCTCTTCGCCAATGCCTTCGGCGCGGTCGCCACCGCCTATGCGCTGACGGGATCCTCGCTCGGCATCGTGCCCATCCTGCTCTTCGCCCAGATCCGCGGCGACGTGCTCCAGGACCCGCATCTGGGCTATGCGCTGGCCTTCGGCATGATCGTGGTCACCGGCATCGCCAATGCGATCTACATCTGGCTGCGCACCCGCGCAGAACGGTGGATCAAGTGAAGCCGCCGCGGATCTGGGCCTGGCTCGCGCTCGCCTTCGGGCTGATCTATTTCTTCCTGCCGCTGATCGGCACGCTGGAATTCTCGCTCCGCATGCGCCGCGGCGAATACAGCTTCGACGCCTACCGGGTGGTGCTCGCCGACCCGCAGTTCCGCGCGACCTTCAGCTATTCGGTCATCCTCGCCTGCCTGACCATCCTGGTCGGGGTGATCATCGTCGTGCCCACCGCCTATTGGGTGCGGCTGCGGCTGCCGCGCTGGCGGCCGGTGGTCGAGTTCATCACCCTGCTGCCGCTGGTGATCCCGCCCATCGTCATCGTCTTCGGCTACATCCGGCTCTACAACACCTCCTCGATCCTGCCGCTCACCGGCACGGCGATGGGCACCAATGTGCTCCTGATGTTCGGCTATGCGACGCTGTCGCTTCCCTACATGTACCGCGCCGTCGACACCGGGCTCCGCGCGATCGACGTCGCCACCCTGACCGAGGCCGCCGAGAGCCTCGGCGCCGGCTGGATCACCATCATGGCGCGGGTGATCCTGCCCAATGTGCTGGTGGCGGTGCTTTCGGGGGCCTTCCTGACCTTCGCCATCGTCATCGGCGAGTTCGTGCTCGCGGCCCTGCTGAACCGCCCCGCCTTCGGGCCCTACCTCCAGCTCATCGGCGCGAACCGCGCCTACGAGCCGGCGGCGCTGGCGGTGATCGCCTTCGCCATCACCTGGGCCTGCATGGGGCTGATCCAGCTCGTCACCCGCTTCCAGAAGTTCAAGACGGTTCCCCGCTAGATGGCCTTCCTCGAGATCTCCGGCTTGCAGAAGTTCTACGGACCCAACCACGTGGTGCGCGACTTCAACCTCGACGTCGGCGAGGGCGAGTTCGTCTCCTTCCTCGGCCCCTCCGGCTGCGGCAAGACCACCACCCTGCGCATGGTGGCGGGCTTCGAGACGCCGTCGGAAGGCGTGATCCGCATCGACGGCCGCGACGTGGTGAACCTCAAGCCCAGCCAGCGCGACATCGGCATGGTCTTCCAGGCCTATGCGCTCTTTCCCAACATGACCGTGGCGCAGAACGTGGCCTTCGGGCTCAAGGTCGCGGGCATGCCCCGGCCGCGGATCGCGGCGCGGGTCGCCGAGATGCTGGCGATCATCAAGCTTCCCGAGCTCGGCGCACGCTTCCCCTTCCAGCTCTCCGGCGGCCAGCAGCAGCGCGTCGCACTGGCCCGCGCGCTGGCGGTCCAGCCCAAGGTGCTCCTGCTCGACGAGCCGCTCTCGGCGCTCGACGCCAAGATCCGCGTCTCGCTGCGCGAGGAGATCCGCGCCATCCAGCGCAAGCTCGGCATCACCACGATCTACGTCACCCACGACCAGGAGGAGGCGCTGGCGATGTCTGACCGCATCGTGGTCATGCGCGACGGCATCGCCGAGCAGATCGGGGACCCGTTCGAGATCTACAACCGGCCCGCGACGCGCTTCGTCGCCTCCTTCGTCGGCACGCTCAACGTGCTCGACGCCCGGCTGCTCGATCCCGCCACCGGCCTCGTCACCGTCGACGGCCAGGAGATCCGCCTCGCCCGTGCGGTGCGGGGAGAGGCCGGCGAGACGATCCCCATCTCGCTCCGTCCCCAGGCCATCCTTCTCGGAAGCGGCCCGGATCCGGGCGGCAGGCTGCGCGGCCGGGTCGATTCGGTGAGCTTCCTCGGCTCCGTCGTGCGGATCCGGGTCGCGCTCGACGGGCAGAACCTCGCGGTCGACATCTTCAACACCGCCGCCATGCGCCCGCCGAAGCCGGGCGAAACCGTCGATCTCGCCTTCGCCACCGGCGACGTGCTGGTGCTCGAGGGTGCTGCGGACTGAAGCCGCACTCGGTCGAACCGATCGGACCAGAGGCATCTCGCACCGGCAACAACGAGGCGGTGCCGCCTCAGCAACTCCTTCTGCCTTCGCGGTCGACTTGCATCCCACGCGGTCCAAAGGTCCCCAGCCCGATCGACCCGTGGCGATCGGGCCGCGCGGGGCGCGGCCATTTCACCGGCGAGGGATTCGACCGTGGGCCACCACGTCGATCGCGCAGCCTTGGCAACCCTTCGTTAACCCCGGCGGATCAGTCTCGCCCGGGGCCGCGGCGGAGGCGGATTTGACTCGAGGCAGGGAACACACGGGCTTCTCGGAGGAGGCGTTGCGCGGTCTCGACGAGCTCGACCGCCGCCTGCCGCCCGCCGGGTTCATGCCGGTCCTGCGCGCCCCGGCCGCCCCCGCCCCCGACTCCCCCGAGCCGGGCCGCCCGCATTACTGGGGCCACCGCGAACGGCTGCGCCAGCGGTTTCTCACCGGCGGGCACGCGGCGATGCCGGAATACGAGCTCCTGGAGCTCGTGCTCTTCAACGCCATCCCCCGCATCGACGTGAAGCCCCTGGCCAAGACGCTGCTCGCGACCTTCGGCGATCTCAACGGCGTCATCGCCGCCTCCGAGCACCGGCTGATGCAGGTGCCCGGCGCGACCCCGAAGCTCTATTTCCAGCTGCGCCTGCTCGAGGCGATCGCGCATCGCATGGCCCGCGCCCGCGTCATCCAGCGCTCGGTCATCAGCTCCTGGGACGAGCTGATGCGCTATTGCAAGACGGTCATGGCCTATCGCGAGACCGAACAGTTCCGCATCCTGTTCCTCGACCAGAAGAACGTGCTGATCGCCGACGAGGAGCAGGCGCGCGGCACGGTCAACCACGTGCCGGTCTACCCGCGCGAGGTCGCCAAGCGCGCTCTGGAGCTGAACGCCACCGCGATCATCCTGGTGCACAACCACCCCTCGGGCGATCCGACCCCGAGCCGGGCCGACATCGAGATGACCGAGCAGATCGGCCTCGCCTGCGAGGCGATCGGCGTGGTCATCCACGACCATGTCATCGTCGGCAAGGAAACCGACGCCTCCTTCCGGTCGCTGGGCCTGCTTTAGCCGCGCGCCGGGCCGAGCGATTGCGCTCCGGGCCGTCGGCAATGGTTGCGTTCCGGTAAAAGTGAGAGGCAGTGTTGTGTTATTTCAATAGTTTAGCCGGACGTGCGCGCGCGCACATCCGGCTTGCGAGCGTCCAGACCGGCCAGTTCGGCGGCAGGGAGCCCACACGCAATCTCAGGCGACGAGGCTCGCCTCCATCGTGATCTTGGCATTGAGAACCTTGGAGACCGGGCAGCCGGCCTTGGCCTGCTCCGCCGCCGCCTGGAACTTCGCGGCGTCCCCGCCGGGGATCCGCGCCTTGACGGTCAGGTGAACCTCGGTGATCGCGAATCCGCCCTCGACCGGCACGACGGTGACCGCCGCCGAGGTCGCGATCTCCTCGGCCGTCATCTCCTGCGCGTCGAGCACGCCCGAGAGCGCCATGGAGAAGCATGCGGCATGGGCGGCGCCGATCAGCTCCTCGGGATTGGACCCCTTCACCTCGCCGAACCGCTTGGCGAAGCTGTAGGGCACCCCGTCCAGGACCCCCGATTCGGTCGAGACCTTGCCGTCCCCCGTCTTGATCCCGCCGTTCCAGACTGCCGACCCGATCCGTTTCATCGCTCTCTCCCCCGTCCAGGATGCCGCGCGGCGCGGATGCGCCCGCCGGGACCCAATCTAGCGGCTGGTGCCGGAAATTCGAGAGCGATCGCGCATTGGTGGCATGGCTTCGCCGCCGCCGATCTCCACGAGCGTGATCCCGATGGCTTCCCCGGCATCCGCCAGGACCTCGCCCGAGGGAGCGACGGCGAGGCTGTGCCCGTAGGTCCGGCGCGCCCGCCCCGCCCGGGTCGCGTGCAGGCCGGTCTGCGCCGGCGCGAGCACGAAGCAGCCGGTCTCGACCGCGCGCGCCCGCAGGAGCACCTCCCAATGCGCCGCGCCGGTCGGCACCGTGAAGGCGGAGGGAACCGTCAGGATCCTCGCCCCGGCGCGCGCGAGATCGCGATAGAGCTGCGGGAAACGCAGATCGTAGCAGATGCTGAGCCCGAGCCGCCATCCGGCCGCCGCCACGGTCACCGCACGGTCGCCGGGCCGGATGGCGGCCGATTCGCGGTAGCTCTCGCCATCGGCCAGGGTCACGTCGAAGAGATGGATCTTGTCGTAGCGCGCGCGGATCGTGCCGTCGGGCGCTATCACGAAGCTGCGGTTGACGAAGCGCGGATCCCCGTCGCCCGCCTTCAGTAATAGGCTCCCGATCACCAGCCAGCAGCCCAGCGCGCCCGCGACCGACCGCAGCCGCGCCAGCGTCGCGTCCTCGGCCTCCTCCGCCAGGACCGCCCGCTGCTGCGCCCGGTCGGCCGAGACGATATTGGTGCATTCCGGCGTCAGGATCAGATCCGCGCCCTGCCGCGCGGCATCGCGGATCAACGCCTCGGTCTCGGGCAGGTTCGCGGCGGGATCGTCCCCGGAGCAGAGCTGGACCAGCGCCGCCCGCATCGGCTCAGCCGGCCAGAATCGGGTCGAGCTTGCCGGAGCGGTCGAGCGCGCTCATCTCGTCATATCCCCCGATATGCAGGTCGCCGACGAAGATCTGCGGCACCGTCCGCCCGCCGTTCGACCGCTGGACCATCTCGCTGCGCCGCGGCGGATCCACCGATACATCGATCTCGGTGAATGCGACACGCTTTCCCGACAGCAGGCGTTTTGCCGCGAAACAATAGCCGCAGAACGGCGTCGTGTAGATCGTCACATCTTTCATGGGATCATTCCGGGGCGTTTCGCCACGCTATATGGGAAGCGAGTCGGCGAAGGCAACACGTGCTAGAACCAGAATATCTACCCGCGTGGCGCCGGCGCCACGCAGCGTCTCGGCGCAGGTCGAGAGCGTCGCCCCGGAGGTCAGCACATCGTCGATGAGCAGGATGTTGCGGCCCTTCACCTCGGCCGCGCGGCGCGCAGCGACCGCGAAGGCGCCCGCCTGGTTCGCCGCGCGCGCCGCCCGGTCCATGCCTTCCTGCGGGATCGTCAGCCGCCGCCGCTCGAGCAGATCGACCGCGGCCGGCTTGCCAGAGAGCTGCGACAGCCGGCGGGCAAGCTCGGCCGACTGGTTGTAGCGCCGCCGCAGGAGCCGCCGCCAATGCAGCGGCACCGGCACGACGAGATCGGCGGCGGCGATCTGAAGGGCACCGGCCGAGGCCATCCAGGCGGCGAGCGGCCGCACCATGTCGAGCCGGTCGCCATGCTTGAACTGCAGCACCATGCGCCGCCCCGCACCCTGATAGATCAGCGCGGCCGCGCCGAAATCCCAGGCCGGGGGATGCCGCTGGCAGCGCTCGCAGAGATCCTCGGCCGTCGCCTCTCCCATCAGCGGGACGCCGCACTTGACACAGGCCGTGCCGGAGACAAAGACCGTGTCCCGCCAGCATGCGGGGCAGAGGCCATGCGCGGTATCGGTGTATTCCGGGCAGGCGAGGCACCGCGGCGGGTAGATGGTGTCGACGATCCCGGTCCGGATCGCCGCCAGCGAGGCGCCGAGCGGCAGGCGCCCTATGCCGGTCTTCAGGGAGGATATGACATGCATGATACGACCCGCCTCTTCGATCCCGAAATCCTCGCCCGGCGACGCCAGCGCGCCGACCGGCTCGGCAATGCCGATTTCCTGCACGAGGCCGCCGCCGCCGAGATCTCAGAGAGGCTGAAAGAGATTAACAGATCGTATCTTGCGCCGGCCCTGATCGGCCCACGCGGCGATCTCTGGCAGCACCTGCTTGCAGCGGCGCTCGACGGCCCTCCGCATCTCTGCGCCGATCGCGACATCCTCGATCTGGCGCCGGCGCGGCACGACCTGATCGTGCATCACCTCGGGCTGCATTGGGCCAACGATCCGGTCGGGCAAATGGTGCAGGCGCGCCGGGCGCTCAGGCCCGACGGCCTCTTCCTCGCGGCCCTTTTCGGCGGCGCCACGCTGGCCGAGCTGCGCGAATCCCTCGCCGCTGCCGAAACGGAGGTGTCGGGCGGGCTCAGTCCGCGCATCGCGCCGATGGCCGGGATCCGCGACCTCGGCGCCCTGCTGCAGCGCGCCGGCTTCGCGCTGCCGGTCGCCGACAGCCTGCGCTTCGACGTGCTCTATGCGAATCCCTTCGATCTCATGCGCGATCTGCGCGCCATGGGCGAGACGAACGCCATGCACGAGCGCCTGCGCCGCCCGACCCGGCGTGCCATCTTCACGCGTGCGGCGGCGCATTACGCCGTGCGGTTGGCGCGGCCGGACGGACGCATTCCCGCGACATTCGAGATCATCTTCCTGACCGGCTGGGCACCGTCCGCCGATCAGCCGAAACCCCTGCGCCCGGGGTCGGCCAGGGCCCGGCTGGCCGACGCCCTCGGCGTTCCCGAGCGGAGCGCCGGCGAGAAGCCCGGGTCCGAGGGGGTTTGATTCCGGTCGCCCCGGGCCTAGATGGGAGGCGTCCGGCCAACATTGTCCGATCCGGCGGCCCCATGTATGACGCGCAGATGAAGCCGAACGATCCGTCAGTCGATGCGCCCGGCGAGGGCCGGCTCGCCTTTGCGCCCCCGGATCATCCGCCGATCCCGCGAGCGCGGATCGGCGTCATCCTGGCCAATCTCGGAACGCCGGACGGGACGGATTACCGCTCGATGCGGCGCTATCTCAGCGAATTCCTCTCCGACCGCCGCGTCATCGACTATTCCCCCTGGTTCTGGCAGCCGCTCCTGCAGCTGGTGATCCTCACGCGCCGCCCGTTCCGCTCCGGCAAGGCCTATCGCGGGATCTGGAACAACGAGGCCGACGAGAGCCCGCTGCTCACCACCACCCGCGCCCAGGCCGCGGCCCTGGCGAGCGCCCTGGAGCCGCTCTACGGCGACCGCGTGCTGGTCGATTTCGCCATGCGCTACGGCAACCCCTCGACGTTCTCGGTGATCCGCGGCCTCAAGGAACGGGGCTGCGAGCGCATCCTGTTCTTTCCGCTCTATCCGCAATATTCCGCCCCCACCACCGCCACGGCGAACGATCAGGCCTTCCGAGCGCTGATGACGATGAACTGGCAGCCGTCGATCCGCACGGTGCCGGCCTATTTCGACGAGACGGCCTATATCGACGCGCTCGCCGGCTCCGTCGAGCGGGCCTATGCCGGGCTCTCCCGAAGACCCGACCTGCTGGTGACGAGCTATCACGGCCTGCCGCAGCGCTACCTCACGGAAGGCGACCCCTACCACTGCCAATGCCAGACGACGACGCGGCTGCTGCGCGAGCGGCTGGGGTTCTCCCCGGAGGAGGTCGTCATCAGCTTCCAGTCGAAATTCGGCCCCGAGGAATGGCTCAAGCCCTATACCGTGGAGGAGGTCGCCCGGCTCGCCAAGGCCGGCAAGCGCAACATCGCGATCATGGCGCCCGCGTTCTCCTCGGATTGCGTGGAAACGCTCGAAGAGATCCGCGAGGAGATCCAGCATGCCTTTCGTGCAGCCGGCGGGGAAACCTTCACCTATATCCCGTGCCTCAACGCCGACCCCGCGCATGTCGCCATGATGTCGGATATCGTGCGACGCGAACTCGGCGGCTGGATCTGAACCCCGGACGAAGCGTCAGAAGTGACGCGGCCGTTCGGTTGTCGCCTTGCGATCAGGTCCGATGGATCGCGGCACCACCGGATCGCGGAATTCCACGGGCCTGCCCCGATAGATCGTCTTCCCGTCCTTGACCAGGATCTCGCCGTTCCCGAGGGTCTCGACCAGTTCACCCTGCACGGAAACGCAACTGGACAGCTGGATCGTTCGGTACATCGTCCCACATCCCCGGATCGTTTCTTCCCAGCCTACAGAGCCGTCCTGCCCCTGTCACGTTTGAATCGATTTAGATCGGGTTTTCATGTCTTCAGAGCCAATCCCGCAACACCGCGAGCAGGGGCAGGTCGGCCGGCGGCATCGGCCATGCCGCAAGATCTCGGGGACGCACCCAGCGAAGCGCGGAATGCTCGTGGGCCTGCGGCGTGCCCTGCCATTTCCGGCAGGCGAAGAGCGGCATCAGCAGATGAAAATCGTCATAGGAGTGGCTGGCGAAACTGAGCGGCGCCAGGCAGCTCCGCCAGGTATCGATGCCGAGCTCCTCGCGCAATTCGCGAATCAACGCGGCCTCGGGCGTTTCGCCGGGTTCGATCTTGCCGCCGGGGAACTCCCAGAGCCCGGCCATGGCCTTGCCCTCTGGCCGCTGGGCGATCAGCACCCGCGAGTCGCGATCGATCAGCGCGACCGCCGCGACGAGGACGAGCTTCAAGAGCGATAATCCGCGTTGATCGCTATATATCCATGCGTGAGGTCGCAGGTCCAGACCACGGCCCTGCCGGCCCCCAGTCCCAGATCGACGCCGACGGTGAGCTCGCTGCGCTTCATATAGGCGGCGCCGGCCGCCTCGGAATAGCCGGGCGAGACCCAGCCGTTCTCCGCCACGAGGATGTCGCCGAAGCGGATCGACAGCCGGTCGCGGTCCGCCGATGCGCCGGACTTGCCGACGGCCATCACGATCCGGCCCCAATTGGGATCCTCTCCGGCGATCGCCGTCTTGACCAGCGGCGAATTCGCGATCGAGAGCGCGACCTTGCGCGCATCGCCATCGGTCAGGGCCCCCTCGACCCGAATCTCCACGAACTTGCTCGCGCCCTCGCCATCGCGCACCACCTGCTGCGCGAGATCGAGCATCACGCTCTCGAGCGCCGTCTCGAAGGCGGCAGCCCTCGAATCGTCGCCGTCGAGTAGCGGCGGCATCGCCGCGCGGCCCGTCGCCGCCATCAGCAGCGTGTCGGAGGTCGAGGTGTCGCCGTCCACGGTAATGCAGTTGAAGGTGCGTGCGCCGATGCGCGACACCATGTCCTGCAGCAGATCCGGCGCCACGGCGGCATCGGTGAAGAGAAAGACCAGCATCGTCGCCATGTCCGGCGCGATCATGCCCGAGCCCTTCGCGAAACCGGCGATCGAGACCGGGACGCCGCCCAGATCGGCCCGCGCGGCCGCACCCTTCGCATAGGTGTCGGTCGTCATGATCGCCCGCGCCGCCCGCGCCGCGCCGCGCGGATCGAGATCGCGCCGCAGCTCCGAGAGCTTGGCGACGATCCGGTCGTAGGGGAGTCGCTCGCCGATCACGCCGGTGGAGGCGACGAAGACGTGGTCCCGGGCGATGCCGAGCGTATCCGCCGTCGCCGCGACGGTCGCAGCCACCGCCTCCCGCCCGGCGCCGCCGGTGAAGGCGTTCGAATTGCCGGAATTCACCAGGATGGCGAAGCCGCTGTCGCCCGCCGGCGCGGCGCGAAGCCCCGCCAGCACGTCCTGGCACCAGAGCACCGGCATCGACCGGGTCGAAGACCGTGTGAAGACCCCCGCGAGGGCCGATCCCGCCGCGATCTCCGCCAGCATCACGTCGAGGCGGCCGGGATAGCGCACCCCGGCCTCCGCGGCCGCGAAACGCACGCCGTCGATGACCGGAAGCTCCGGGAAGCCGGCCGGAGGCGCGAGGGGCGACACCGGTTTCGCCGCCTTTCTGGCCGGCGCCGCCGGCGCCGCTTGATCGGGATCCCCCATTCTGCCCTCCGCGCCCCGGTCTCGGTCTTCACTCGCTCAGGAGATCGGTCTCGCGGATCGCGGCGGGCGGCACCACGGTTTCGCTCATCTCGATCGCCGCGCCGCTCCGCAATTCGGCGATGCGCGCCTGCAGGGCCTCCTGGCGGAGCTGGGTCTCGATCTCGCCGCGCACGTCCTCGAGCGGCGGCGGGCTCGTGTCGCGCTTGTCGTTGAGCTTGATGACATGCCAGCCGAATTGCGACTGCACCGGATCCGACACGTCGCCCACGGCCATCGCGGCGACGGCGGAATCGAATTCGGGAACCATCTGGCCGCTCGTGAACCAGCCGAGCTCGCCACCATTGGCGCCCGAGCCCGGATCGGTCGAATTGGCCTTGGCGAGCTCGGCGAAATCGGCGCCACCATCGATCTGATCCTTCAGGCCCTTCGCCTCCTCCTCGGTCGCCACGAGGATATGGGCGGCGCTGAATTCCGGCTGCGGCACGAAATCGGTGACGCCGGCATCATAGGCCGCCTGCACCGCCGCCTCGTCCAGCGCTTCGGCGGCCATCTCCTCCTGGACCTCGAGCGCCGCCAGCGTGCCGCGCCGCTCGTTCTCCAGATAGAGCTTGACCTCCGCGGGATCTGCCGCCGGATCGGGCGACTTCAGCTTGGCGAGCAGGGTCTGGTCGATGATCTGTTCGAGCATGCCCGGAAACAGCGTTTCGTCGGGAATCTGCTGGTACTGCTGGGGGAGGCGTTCCCGCATCACGATCAGATGGCCGAGCGTGATCTCGGTGCCGTCCACGGTCGCGAGCACGGTCGAGGCATCATAGGCCGGGTCCTCGGCGAGGGCGGGGCTGGCTAGGACCAGGGCCGACAGGGCCCCGGCGCTCAGAAGTCTGTGCATCGGCTACTCCAGTTCGCGCGGCGCGTCTCGGCCTGCGCTGCAAATCTCCCGTGGCACCGCATATCCGCGGCGCCGTTGACAGGCGCGGCCGCGCCGCTTACATCCCATGCCGGTTGAAGGAAGGCAGATCGCGCCTCGCGCAGACTTAGACCGATCGGCGCCGGTGAACAAGCGCCCCCGTCATGACAAATCGGTGGGCCGGAGACGGAGCGGCGGCTTGGTTCGACGCCGGCTCAACGGGATTTGAGGACGACACGTCATGCTGGGACTGGGCTCGATCGCCAGGAAGGTCTTCGGAACGCCGAACGACCGCAAGATCAAGTCGACGCGACCTCTGGTCGATAGGATCAACGCGCTCGAGCCCGATTTCCGCGCGCTGAGCGACGCCGGGATCCGCGACAAGACCCAGGAGTTCCGCGATCGGCTCGGCCAGGGCGAAACCCTCGACGACCTGCTTCCCGAGGCCTTCGCCAATGCCCGCGAGGCGGCCCGGCGCACGCTGGGGCTGCGTCCCTTCGACGTGCAGCTCATGGGCGGCATCTTCCTCCACGAAGGCAACATCTCCGAGATGAAGACCGGCGAGGGCAAGACCCTCATGGCGACGCTGCCGGTCTATCTCAACGCGCTGACCGGGCGCGGGGTGCATGTGGTCACCGTCAACGACTATCTCGCCCGCCGCGACGCCGACTGGATGGGCATGGTCTATCACGCGCTCGGCCTGAAGGTCGGGGTCGTCGTGCCGGGCATGTCCGAGCCGGACAAGAAGCTCGCCTATGACGCCGACGTGACCTATGCCACCAACAACGAGCTCGGCTTCGACTATCTCCGCGACAACATGAAGCCCGACCTCGCCCAGGTGCTCCAGCGCGATCACTATTTCGCCATCGTCGACGAGGTGGATTCGATCCTGATCGACGAGGCGCGCACCCCGCTGATCATCTCCGGCCCGAGCCAGGACCGCTCCGAGCTCTATATCGCCATCGACAAGCTGATCCCGGAGCTCACGCCCGAGCATTACGACCTCGACGAGAAGCAGCGCTCGGCGACCTTCACCGAGGAGGGCAACGAATTCGTCGAGACCCGCCTCGGAGAGATGGGCCACCTGCCGGAGGGGGCGACGCTCTACGATCCCGAGAGCACCAATATCGTGCACCACGTCAACCAGGCCCTGCGCGCCCACGTTCTCTTCAAGCGCGACAAGGATTATATCGTGCGCAACGGGGAAATCGTGCTCATCGACGAGTTCACCGGCCGCATGATGTCGGGTCGCAGGCTCTCGGAGGGGCTGCACCAGGCGATCGAGGCCAAGGAGGGCGTCGGCATCCGCCCCGAGAACGTGACCCTCGCGAGCGTCACCTTCCAGAACTACTTCCGCCTCTACGAGAAGCTCTCCGGCATGACCGGCACGGCCGCCACCGAGGCCGACGAGTTCGCCGAGATCTACGGTCTCGGCGTGGTCGAGGTGCCCACCAACATGCCGGTGATCCGCAAGGACGAGGACGACCAGGTCTTTCGCACCGCGCGGGAGAAATACGCCGCCATCGTCGGGGAGATCGCCCGCGCCCACGAGGCCGGCCAGCCGATCCTCGTCGGCACCACCTCGATCGAGAAATCCGAGGCGCTCTCGGAAATGCTCAAGAAGGCCAAGGTTCCGCACAACGTGCTGAACGCCCGCTATCACGAGCAGGAGGCGAAGATCATCGCCGAGGCCGGCGTGCCGGGCGCGGTGACCATCGCCACGAACATGGCCGGCCGCGGCACCGACATCCAGCTCGGCGGCAATGTCGAAATGCGGGTGGTCGAGGAGCTCGAGGCCGCCGAGTCGGGCGGGGAGGAGGTCGATCCGGTCGCCATCCGCGAGAAGGTCGAGGCGGAGATCGCCGAGGCCAAGGCGCGCGCCATCGCCGCCGGAGGCCTCTACGTGCTCGCCACCGAGCGCCACGAGAGCCGCCGCATCGACAACCAACTCCGCGGCCGCTCGGGCCGGCAGGGCGACCCGGGCCAGACCAACTTCTACCTCAGCCTCGAAGACGACCTGATGCGGATCTTCGGCTCCGAACGCCTCGATTCCATGCTCGGCAAGCTCGGCATGAAGGAAGGCGAGGCGATCGTGCATCCCTGGGTCAACAAGGCGCTCGAAAAGGCCCAGGGCAAGGTCGAGGCGCGCAACTTCGACATCCGCAAGAACCTCCTGAAGTTCGACGACGTGATGAACGACCAGCGCAAGGCGATCTTCCTGCAGCGCCGGGAGATCATGGAGGCGCAGGACCTCTCCGACGTCACCCGCGACATGCGCCACCAGGTGGTGGAGGATCTCGTCTCCGAATACATCCCGGCCCGCGCCTATGCCGACCAGTGGAACATCGAAGGTCTCGACGCGGAACTGCGCCGCATCTTCGGCATGGACTTTCCCGTCGCGGCCTGGGCCGAGGAGGAAGGCGTCGACGACGAGACGATCCGCGAACGCCTGACCGCCGAAGTCGACAAGCAGATGGCCTCGAAGGCCGCGCGCTACGGCTCCGAGACCATGCGCTCGATCGAGAAGCAGGTGCTGCTCCAGACCATCGACCAGAACTGGCGCGAGCATCTGGTGACGCTCGATCACCTGCGCAGCGTCGTCGGCTTCCGCGGCTACGCCCAGCGCGATCCGCTCAACGAATACAAGTCCGAGGCCTTCCAGCTCTTCGAGACGCTGCTCAACAAGCTGCGCTCGGAGGTGACGCGCATGCTCGCCCATGTCCAGGTCATGACGCCCGAGGAACAGCAGGCGATGCTCGCCCAGATCCAGGCGCGCGCGCAGGCCCAGGCGCCGCAAACCTCCGCTCCCGGCAGCGATGCGGGCGCGACGCGACGCGCGCCCGCGCTGGCCCATGCCGGCGCCGCAGCGGCCGATGGGGTCGACCCCGACGATCCGGAGACCTGGAGCCGCCTGGGCCGGAACGACCCGTGCCCCTGCGGATCGGGCAAGAAATTCAAGCACTGCCACGGACGGGCCTGACCGGCCCCCGCACCACCCGAATGAAGCTCCCAATCGCCTTCGGCCAAGCCGCGCCGAAGCGATCGGGCTGTCCGTCCGCAGCCCGTGCCGCGTGGTCCACGGCTCGACCTTCTGTGGATAAGTCTGTGAACACTTCCCCTGCGAGTAGCCTCAAGACGGGAACAACTGGGGCGGAACCATGCCGGCAGGTCGCCCTGTCCCCCGCCTTTCGCGCGGCCATGAGCCCGGCGGGACTTGATTCACAGAGGCCCGCAGCCACCTGAAGGATCCCCGACCATCCCGTTGAATCCAAGCCGATTCCCCTCGGACCGGCGCTGTGGATAATCGCCGTGGGCCGACGGGAAAACATTTGATCCCCCGGATTCGACCGCCTATCTAAAACTTCAAGATTCAAGTGAATCTGGAATCCGGTTTCAGGAATGCCGCCACACCGACTGGAAAGGATGCCCGGAAGGGGCCCGACGGGATTGCCTCCGGATGCATGACCTTTTGCTCACGCTCTACCCGTGGACGAAATCGCTGCATGTGATCTCCATGGTCGCCTGGATGGCCGGGCTCTTCTATCTGCCGAGAATATTCGTCTATCACGTCGAAGAGGCCGGCGATGACGAGCATCTGGACCGGGTGTTCGCGACGATGGAGCGCAAGCTCCTGAAGGCGATCATGACGCCCGCCATGATCGCGACCTGGTTCTTCGGGACCGTCCTGGTCCTCACGCCCGGGGTCGTGGACATCCTGCACGACGGCTGGTTCCATGTGAAGCTGGCCTTCGTCCTGCTCCTGACCTGGTTCCATTTCTGGCTCGGCGCGCGGCGGCGGGAGTTCGCCGTCGGGGCGAACCGGCGAAGCGGGCGGCGCTATCGCCTGATGAACGAGCTTCCGACCCTGGCGCTCGTCGTCGTCGTCGTTATGGTGATCGTCCGTCCCTTCTGAATCAGGACATGTTTGACAAGCGCGGGCGGCTGTGACACGAACATATCCCGTGCCGGCGACATCACTGTCCGGCGAGTACGGTTTTCCTATCAGAATTCGAGGCTGGATTGAGTATCCAAATGGATTTGTCGAACGACATTGAGCAATTGTCCTTGGCCGACCTCAAGGCCAAGACACCCGCCGACCTGCTGACCATGGCCGAGGAGCTCGAAATCGAGAACGCCTCGTCCATGCGCAAGGGCGACATGATGTTCGCCATCCTCAAGGACATGGCGGAGGAAGGCGTCGAGATATCCGGCGACGGCGTGCTCGAGGTGCTGCAGGACGGCTTCGGCTTCCTGCGTTCGCCCGAGGCCAATTATCTCGCCGGGCCGGACGACATC
This sequence comes from Amaricoccus sp., assembly GCF_036846665.1. Classification (NCBI taxonomy): domain Bacteria; kingdom Pseudomonadati; phylum Pseudomonadota; class Alphaproteobacteria; order Rhodobacterales; family Paracoccaceae; genus Amaricoccus; species Amaricoccus sp. The sequence continues at coordinate 30,458 of NZ_DAIUBO010000016.1, forward strand.
TATGTCAGCCCGAATCAGATCCGGAAGTTCAACCTCCGGACCGGCGACAGCCTCGAGGGCGTCATTCGCGCGCCCAAGGAGGGCGAGCGCTATTTCGGGCTGGTGAAGGTATCCACCATCAATTTCGAGGATCCGGAGAAGGCCCGGCACAAGGTCCATTTCGACAACCTCACCCCGCTCTATCCGGACGAGCGCATCCAGCTCGAGATCGAGGATCCGACGATCAAGGACCGCACCGCGCGGGTAATCGACCTGGTGGCCCCGATCGGCAAGGGCCAGCGCGGGCTGATCGTGGCGCCGCCGCGCACCGGCAAGACCGTGATCCTGCAGAACATCGCCGCCTCGATCGCGGCGAACCACCCGGAATGCTATCTCATCGTCCTGCTCGTGGACGAGCGGCCGGAAGAAGTCACGGACATGCAGCGCTCGGTCAAGGGCGAGGTGGTGGCATCGACCTTCGACGAGCCGGCGACCCGCCACGTGGCGGTGGCGGAGATGGTCATCGAGAAGGCGAAGCGCCTCGTCGAGCACAAGCGCGACGTGGTCATCCTGCTCGATTCGATCACCCGGCTCGGCCGCGCCTACAACACGGTGGTGCCGTCCTCCGGCAAGGTGCTGACCGGCGGCGTCGACGCCAACGCCCTTCAGCGGCCGAAGCGCTTCTTCGGCGCGGCGCGCAACATCGAGGAAGGCGGATCGCTGACCATCATCGCCACGGCGCTGATCGACACCGGCAGCCGCATGGACGAGGT
>NZ_DAIUBO010000017.1:0-30813 GCF_036846665.1 Amaricoccus sp.
GCTTCCCGCCTCGATCGGGCGCCTCTCCGGGCAGCGCGGCGGCGTCCCCGAGGCGAGCGTGCTCGACGGGCTCAGCCGGATGCCCAACCGCCAGGCGTTCTTCCGCGATATCGCGCGGGGCACCGGGGGCCGCAACACGCTGGTCCTGGTCACCCTCGCCGACGCCCGGGCCTTCGATGGCATGCGCGCGGCCCTCGGCCATGTGCTGGCGGACAATTTCGTGCGCGCCGGCGCGCATCGCCTGGCGCGCATCGTCGGCACCGGCACGCCGATCTACCATGTCAGCACGCTCGCCTTCGCCTTCCGCTTGCCGGGAAGCTGCGCGCCCTCGGCCCCGCCGCTGATCCGGCGGATCGTCGAGGGTTTCCGCGAGCCGCTCCGGCTCGACGGCATCCCGATCGAGACCCGGCTCGGAATCGGGCTGCGGGTCTCGGGCGGACCCGGCGCCAGCCCGGCGGAGGATCTTCGCGCGGCCCTTTCCGCCGCGCAGCAGAGCCATGCCGGCAAGTCCGGCTGGGCCTGGTACGACCTCGAGAGCGACGAGGCGCACCGGCGCACCTTCCAGATCCTCACCAACCTGACCGCCGCGCTCGAGGCCGAGAGCCAGCTCGAACTGCATTATCAGCCCAAGATCTGCCTCGCGACCCGCACCTGCGACAGCGTCGAGGCGCTGGTGCGCTGGACGCATCCCGTGCTCGGGCCGGTCTCGCCGGCGGAATTCGTGCCGCTGGCCGAGGCGACGGTGCTGGTGACCCCGCTGACCCGCTGGGTGATCGACGCCGCGACGCGGCAGATCGTGGAATGGCGGCGCAAGGGGCTCCACATGCGGGTCGCCATCAACATCTCGCCGCGCAACCTCGAGGAGCCGGACTTCGTCGAATACCTGCTCTTCAACTGTGCGGCGCGCGGGATCGACCACGGCGCGCTGGAGCTTGAGGTCACCGAGGGCGTCAGTGCCGACGAGGGCTCGCTGATCACCGACCGCATCACCGCGCTGCGGGCCCTCGGCTTTCACATCGCCATCGACGATTTCGGCGCCGGCTTCAGCAACATGGCCTATCTCACCCGGCTCTCGGCCAATACCTTGAAGATCGACCGCAGTCTGGTGAGCGGGCTCGCCGCCGGGGCGCAGAACGGCCGGCTCGTGGCGGGCATCGTGCAGATGGGCCACGACCTCGGCTACAAGATCGTGGCCGAAGGCGTGGAGACCGAGCGCGAGCTCGACCTGCTCGCCGACTGGGGCTGCGACGTCGGCCAGGGCTGGCATTTCGGCCGGCCGATGTCGGCGGACAGGTTCTTCGACTGGCACCGGGGCGCCTGGGACGAGCAGCCGCCGGCGGCGGCCCGGGGATAGCGTCGCCTCCGGGGAGACATGTCCGGGCGCGCCGGAAAAACGCCCCGCGTGTCAGGCCGCCGCGCGGCCGGCCTCGGCGGCCAGGGCGATGATGTCGGCCATGATCCGGTTCAGCTCGAAATCCTTCGGCGTATAGACCCGCGCGATGCCGAAGGAGCGCAGCGCCGCCGCATCCGCCTCGGGAATGATGCCGCCGATCACCACCGGCACGCCCTCGAGCCCGGCCTCGCGCATCCGCCGCATCACCTCCTCAGCCAGCGGCAGATGGCTGCCCGAGAGGATCGAGAGCCCCACCACATGCACCGATTCCTCGAGCGCGGCATTGACGATCTGCGCCGGGGTCAGGCGTATCCCCTCATAGACCACCTCCATGCCGCAGTCCCGCGCCCGCACCGCGATCTGCTCGGCGCCGTTGGAATGCCCGTCGAGGCCGGGCTTGCCGACCAGGAACTTGACGCGCCGCCCGAGCCGCGCGCTCGCCGCCTCCACCGCCTTGCGCAGCTCCCCGATATCGCCCGAGGGCGCCCGCGCCGCCGCGCCGACCCCGGTCGGCGCGCGATATTCCCCGAAGGCCTCGCGCATCGCCGCCCCCCATTCCCCGGTGGTCACGCCCGCCTTCGCCGCCGCGATCGAGGCCGGCATCACGTTCGTGCCGGCCCGCGCCGCCTTGCCCAGAGCCTCGAGCGCCTCGGCGACCCTCGCCGGGTCGCGCGCCGCGCGCCAATCCGCCAGCGCCGCGACCCGCTCGGCCTCCAGCCCCGGATCGACCGTCATGATGCCGCCGTCGCCGGCGGTCAGCGGGCTCGGCTCGGCCTCCACGTAGCGGTTGACCCCGACGACCACCGTCTCGCCCGACTCGATGCGCGCCAGCCGCGCCGCGTTGGCCGAGACCAGCCGCCCCTTCATGTAGCCGATCGCCGCCACCGCCCCGCCCATCGCCTCGATGCGTGCCAGCTCCGCGCGGGCGGCCTCCTTGAGCTCCGCCACCCGCGCCGCCACCGCCGGATTGCCGTCGAAGAGATCGCCGTATTCCAGCAGATCCGTCTCGTAGGCGACGATCTGCTGCATCCTGAGCGACCATTGTTGGTCGAAGGGGCGCGGCAGGCCCAGCGCCTCGTTCCAGGCCGGCAGCTGCACCGCCCGCGCCCGCGCGCGTTTCGAGAGCACCACCGCCAGCATCTCGATCAGGATGCGATAGACGTTGTTCTCCGGCTGCTGCTCGGTGAGGCCAAGCGAATTGACCTGCACCCCGTAGCGGAACCGGCGCTGCCGCTCCTCGGTCACGCCGTAGCGCTCGCGCGCGATCTCGTCCCAGAGCTCGGCGAAGGCGCGCATCTTGCACATCTCGGTGACGAAACGGATCCCGGCGTTCACGAAGAACGAGATGCGGGCCACGGCTCCGGGGAAGTCCTCGGCCGGCATGCGCCCGCGGATCTCGTCGAGCACCGCCATCGCCGTGGCCAGCGCGAAGGCCAGCTCCTGCTCCGGCGTCGCGCCGGCCTCCTGCAGGTGATAGGAGCAGACGTTGGTCGGGTTCCATTTCGGCACGTTCGCGAAGCAATATTCCGCCACGTCGGCGATCAGCCGCAGCGAGGGCTCGGGTGGAAAGACATAGGTCCCGCGCGAGAGATATTCCTTGACGATGTCGTTCTGCACCGTGCCCTGCAGCTTCGCCGGATCCGCCCCCTGCTCCTCGGCGACCGCCACATAGAGCGCCAGCAGCCAGGCCGCCGTCGCGTTGATGGTCATCGAGGTGTTCATCGCCTCGAGCGGGATCGAGTCGAAGAGCGCGCGCATGTCGCCCAGATGGCCGATCGGCACCCCGACCTTGCCGACCTCGCCACGGGCGAGCACATGGTCGCTGTCGTAGCCGGTCTGGGTCGGCAGGTCGAAGGCCACCGAAAGCCCGGTCTGGCCACGCGCCAGATTGGCGCGATAGAGCGCGTTCGACGCCGCGGCAGACGAATGTCCGGCATAGGTGCGGAACAGCCAGGGTGCGTCGCGTTCGGCCATGCGGATCTCCGTGGATTCGTCTTGCACTGCACAAAAAGACACACTCGGCCATGCCGGACAAGATCGTTTCCGGCTGCGCGGCGGCGGCGAAAGAAACCGAAGACCCCTGGCGGCCGTTCTCCGGCCAGGCGCGCCCGGCCGGAACGTGCTGCCCGCAGTCGCGAGACCCGAGCATGGGCGGTGCATGGGTTGTGCATGCCGCGCGCATGCGCAATTCTCCACTCTGGCCGCCGTGATGGCGCTGGACAGCGGCCTGCGCCTTTCCCGGCTGCTGCCGCAGCGCACAAATCCGGTTGCGCCCGGTGCCTGACAATGCAAGAAACGAAATCGACCTGAAATCGCAACATAATTGCGCTGATTGCTTCCGGCGGATGCGCAAATGCCAAGGACGAAGCCCATGCCGCCTCTTGATGCCCCCGCCGCGGCGCCGAGCTATGACGCGCCGCAGAAGGACCTCTACGAGATCGGAGAGATTCCGCCGCTCGGCTATGTTCCGAAGAAGATGTATGCCTGGGCGATAAGAAAGGAGCGCCACGGCGAGCCGGACCAGTCTTTCCAGGTCGAAGTGGTTGATACTCCGAAGCTGGACAGCCATGAAGTTCTCGTCTTCGTCATGGCTGCCGGCGTCAACTACAACGGCATCTGGGCCGGACTCGGGATTCCGATCTCTCCCTTCGATATTCACAAGGCCGATTACCATATCGCCGGCTCCGATGCTTCGGGAATAGTCTGGGCCGTCGGCGACAAGGTCACGCGATGGAAGATCGGCGACGAAGTGGTCATCCATTGCAATCAGGACGATGGCGACGACGAATATTGCAACGGCGGCGATCCGATGTATTCGCCAAGCCAGCGTATCTGGGGCTATGAGACGCCGAACGGTAGTTTTGCACAGTTTACAAACGTCCAGTCTCAACAGCTGATGCAGCGTCCACGTCATCTGACATGGGAAGCGAGCGCCTGTTATACTCTAACGCTCGCCACCGCCTTCCGCATGCTCTTCGGCCACCCGCCCCACGAACTCCGCCCCGGCCAGAACGTGCTGGTCTGGGGCGCCTCGGGGGGGCTCGGATCCTTCGCGATCCAGCTGGTCAACGCCGCCGGCGGCAATGCGATCGGCGTGATCTCCGACGAGAGCAAGCGGGAATTCGTCCAGTCGCTCGGGGCGAAGGGCGTCATCAACCGCAAGAACTTCGATTGCTGGGGCCAGATGCCCAAGGTGAACACGCCCGAATACAAGGCCTGGCTCACCGAGACGCGCAAGTTCGGCAAGGCGATCTGGGACATCACCGGAAAGGGCGTCAACGTCGATCTCGTCTTCGAGCACCCCGGCGAGGCGACCTTTCCGGTCTCGGTGATCGTCGTCAAGAAGGGCGGCATGGTCGTCATCTGCGCCGGAACCTCCGGCTACAACCTGACCCTCGATGCGCGCTATCTCTGGATGAACCAAAAGCGCGTCCAGGGCAGCCATTTCGCCAATCTCATGCAGGCGAGCGCGGCCAACAAGCTCATGCTGGAACGGCGCCTCGACCCCTGCATGTCCGAGGTGCTGCCCTGGGACCAGGTGCCCGACGCCCATGTGAAGATGCGCCGGAACGAGCACAAGCCCGGCAACATGGCGGTTCTCGTCAGCGCTCCGGTGACCGGTCTGCGCACCTTCGAGGACACGCTGGAGGCGAGCCGCACCTCGGCCGGACGTTAACGAATGAGGAATGCTCGCGAATCACCCGCTCAACGCGTGGGTGATTCGCTCATAGGTTGAGCGATCCCTGTGTTTTCAATACTTTGGCTGCGCGGTGCCCCACCATTTCCGGGGTGGCAATATTGGTGAATTTATCGAAACGGGCGGCAGTGGTATTAACCTTTCATGGCAACCGCTTAACCACAGGGGACCGTCAATGAAAGCCTACTGGGTAATTGATATTCTCAAGGACATCAGGCAGTTTTCCGAGAAGAACGGTATGGTTGTGCTTGCCGAACAGCTTGACGATGCTATCTTCGTCGCGGCCAGCGAGATCGGTATGAAGCTCTCGGGCAGCGGAACGGTTGGCTGTGGCAAGGGAATCCCTAGAGGCGCTACTGGAACGACTGCAGACCACGAAGTCCATTGAGGAACTTCAGGTCTGGGCGCATGAACTTCGCGACCATCTCGGCGTCACCCACGTTCTCTACCACACGGTAAAGTTGAACGGCGAAAACGTCGGAGCCTTCACCTACGACATCGAATGGGTGAGGATCTACATCGAGAACGACTACAAATCGATCGACCCGGTGGTGCTCGGGGGGGTGCGGCGGTTCCACCCCATCGACTGGAAGACGCTCGACTGGTCCCCTCCTGCCGCAAGGAAGCTTCTGCGTGACGCCATGACATTCGGCATCGGCAACCAGGGCTGGTCGATCCCGCTCTGGGGGCCGGCCGGCGAGTTCGCCATGTTCACGGTGAACCATCGGGCGAGCGACGACGAATGGCAGGCGATCACCCGCGAAAGGGCAAAGGATTTCCTTCTGATCGCGCATCTGGTGCACCAGCAGGCCAAGCGCATCATCAACCGGGAGGTGGCGGAGCCCACTCGGGAACTCTCCCCGCGGGAGCGCGAGGCGCTTACCATGCTGAGCGCCGGCATGAACCGGGCCGAGGTCGCCGACCGCCTGCACATCTCGGAGAACACGCTGCGGGCCTATATCGATTCCGCCCGGCACAAGCTAGGGGCGATGAATGTGACCCACGCGGTGGCCCTGGCGCTCTCGCATGGCATCATCGGACCGAACGAGGCGTTGCCGAAATACTAGGGCGGCGCACGCTCGGCCTTTGTTAATTTTAATGGATGAATAATGACCTCAGAAAAACGATAGAGGTCAGGATGATCCGCTTCATATACGCTGATGAACTCCACAAGTTCCCTGTACTTAAGGAAACGATGTTTAGGGACAGGGCCGCTCAGTTCAAGCACCGTCTTCACTGGAGCGTTACTCTGGACGAGAACGGTTACGAGGTCGATCAATACGACGCGCTCAACCCGCTCTATACCATCTGGGAAGACGCGAACGGCCGCCACGGCGGGTCCATGCGCACGCTTCCGACGATCGGGCGCACCATGGTCAACGAGCATTTCCTGGACCTGACCGGCGGCGTTGAGATCGCCAGCCCCTTCATCTGGGAATGCACGCGGTTCTGTCTGGCGCCCGGCGCCGCGCCCGGCGTCGCCGCGGGGCTGCTGATGGCGGGCTGCGAGATGGGTCTGCGTTTCGGGCTCGAACAGGCGATCGGCGTCTTCGATGCGCGCATGCCGCGGATCTACGGCCGCATCGGCTGGAAGCCGGACGTGATCGGCTCGCGGGGGGAAGCCCCCGACAGCATCAGCGTCGGCCTGTGGAACATCAGCGAGCAGGCCCGGGCCGAGATCTCCCGCCGGTCGGGCATCCCGGTTTCCGTGGTGGCCCGCTGGTTCGACAGGTCGTTTGACACCACCTTCCACGACCAGGCCGTCGCCGCCTGAGGCTGGTCCCGCCCCGCGCTTCCCGCTAGAGAGGGCGGAAAGCAAAGGGCGAGAGGCGGATGCGGTTTTCGCCGGATCAGATCGAGGCGCGGGACCGCATCCATGACCTCCTGCGAGGAGCCGGGGTCGATCTCGCCGAATCCACGCTCCTGCCCGACGGGGGCGGCCGGCAGGAGGCGCTCGCGCTCCTGGGCAAGGCGGGATCGGGCAAGACCGAGCTTCTGGTCGCCGTGGTCCGCAGCCTCGTCGCCGCCGGGGTGGAACCGGTCTCCGGCGAATACGAGAGCCGCCGCTCGCGCCCGCGGCGCAGCCTGGCGGTGCTGGCGCCGACCAACAAGGCCGCCAGCGTCCTGCGGGCGAGAGGCGTTCCCGCGACGACGATCCATCGCATCCTCTACACGCCGCTCTACGAGCCGCAATACGAGGCCCTGGCCGAATGGCTCACCGGCAAGGGCGAGCGGCCGCAGGTCGAGGGCCTGACCGAGGCGGCCATGGACCGGGCGCGCGCCTTCTTCGCGCAGCACAAGTCGATCCCCGGGGCGCTTGCGACCGCCGGGCTGCGCGGATCCGATTTCATCAAGGGCTGGAAGCTCCGGGACGAGCCGCTCGACATCGGCCTGGTCGACGAGGCCTCGATGCTCGACGACCGGCAATACGACGACCTCCGCGCCCTCTTCGGCACGCTGATCCTCTTCGGCGACCCCGCGCAGCTGCCGCCGGTGAACGGGCCCGGCCGGATGGTCTTCGACCGCCTGCCGGAGGAGGCGCGGCTCACCCTGCGCCGGGTACACCGGCAGGCCTCCGACAGCCCGATCCTCGATCTCGCCCACGCCCTCGGCGAGCCGGAGCTCGGCTTTCAGGAGTTCGAGGACAGGGTCCATGCCGCGGCCGCGCGGGACGAAAGGGTCGTCATAGCGCAGCGGGCCGATGCGGCCGCCATGGCGCGCGCGCCGATCCTCGTCTGGCGGAACGCGACCCGCATCCGGCTCATCCAGGCGTTCCGGACCGCCTATGGGATTCCGGCCGACGGCCTGCTTCCCGGCGAGCCGCTGATCTGCGACGGGATCGAGCTGCCGGTCAAGCATCGCAAGCGGCGCATGGATCTCGAGGCGCGCGGCCTGATCAAGGGAACGCAAGTGATCTACCTCGGCCCGGGCAAGCGCGCCGGCTTCAGCCGCATCCATCTGCCGGGGGCGGAGGAGCCCGACTTCGGCGTGGCCAGCATAATCCAGATCGAGGCGCCCGGCCAGGACGAGCCCTTCATCCCCACCGCGGCGAGCATGGGCGCCGTCTTCCTGCACGGCGCGGCGGTGACGATCCACAAGGCCCAAGGCTCGCAATGGCCCGAAGTGCAGGTCTTCGCCCCGGATCTCTATGCCGCCGCCCAGTCGGGCCGCAGCGAGGCGGGCTTGCAGCTCTGGAAACGGCTCGCCTATGTCGCGATCACCCGGGCCGAGCGCCGGCTGCTCTGGGTCACGCGCTATGCGCTGGCCCGGCCCGAGGCGGCGCTGGGGATCGGCGATCTGGAGCGGACGGCCAGGCCGCTGGTGCTCGACGGCGCGGAGTGAGCCGCACCCCCTATCGCTTCAGGAGCCGGAACGTTGCCGCCGCCAGCCAGCCGGCGGCGAGCGCCAGCAGGACCGAGAGGATGCCGTAGGTCAGCGGCTCGTTCCGCGAGAGGTTGAACATCCAGCGCTCGAGGCCGGTCTTCTCGACGACGATGTCGGTGACGCCGGAGCTTATCACCTCGTGATTGCGGACGAGGAAGAATTCGGCGGAATAGATGCCTTCGGTGAGATTCGCCGGCAGTTCGAACCGCGCCTGGAAGAGCGTGTCCTCCGCGACCGAGACGGCGCCGTCGCGGACGCTGTAGAGCCCCTCCTTCTCGCGGATCCGCACCACCGCCTCGCCGAAGGAGCTCGTGTCGGTGATGGTGGGATGCCCGCCGACCCGGCGCACGGCCTGGTTCATGCCGATCTGGTAGCGCAGGAGCTCGGTTTCCGTCAGCAGGCTGTCGAGCGGGCTGGTGGTGGCGATGGAATAGAAGGTCGGCGCCTCGCGGACGCGCACCGCATCGGTGTTGACCCAGATCCCGAAGCGCCGGTCCTTGCGCCGCACGGTGACGCCCCGGGTCGGCCCCTTGATGGTGATGATGATGTCGAGGGGGGCCACGTCGGGCTGGGCGGGTCCCTCGCGTCGGATCGCGCCGAAGATGAAGATCTCGGAGCCGTTGAAATCCGCGGTCAGCGCGATGTTGTCCTTGGAGATGCCGGTGACGACGGTCTCCTGCGCGGCCAGGGGGGAGACGGTCACGAGCGCGAGCAGGACCGCGAGCCAGACCGCGATCATGACGCCGCGAGGGAATAGAGGTCCGCGGGCTTGATCACGAGATCCGCGAAGAGCTTCAGACAGACCCCGAGCACCAGGAGCGCGAGCAGGATCCGCAATTGCTCGGCCCGCAGGCGGTTGCCGACCACCACCCCGATCTGCGCACCGATCACACCGCCGATGAGCAGGATGAGCGCGAGAAGCGCGTCCACGGTCTGGCTCTGGACGGAATGGAGGATGGTGGTGAAGGCGGTCACGAAGAGGAACTGGAAGACCGAGGTGCCGATGACGACCTTGGTCGGCATGCCGATCAGGTAGATCATGGCCGGCACCATGATGAAGCCGCCGCCCACGCCCATGACCGCGGCGAGAACGCCGACCAGCGCCCCGATCACGAAGGGCGGGATGGCGCTGACATAGAGCTGCGAGGTGCGGAACCGGACCTTGAGCGGCAGGCCATGCGCCCAGGTGTGGCGCTTGCGCGGCACGAGGAGCGCGTTGGGATCGTTGCGGCGGCGCAGGGCGCGCATTCCTTCGACGAGCATCAGGGCGCCGATGGTGCCGAGCATCACCACGTAGAGCAGGCTGACCGTCAGCTCGAACTGGCCGTTGCGGCGCAGGATCGTGAAGACCTGGACGCCGATCGCCGAGCCGATGAAGCCGCCGGCGAGCAGGACCACGCCCATGCGGAAGTCCACGGTCTTCTTCCGCATATGGGCGAGGAAGGCGGAAAAGGAGGAGCCGGCGATCTGGTTGGCGGCCGAGGCGACGGCCACCGCGGGCGGGATGCCGATGAAGAAGAGCAGCGGGGTCAGGATGAAGCCGCCGCCGACTCCGAACATGCCCGAGAGCAGGCCGACCATCGACCCGATTCCGAAGAGCAGCAGGCCGTCGACGGAGACCTCGGCTATGGGTAGGTAGATCTGCATCCGGTCTGATCCGCCACGCGCCTGCCTATCGAATAGCGGCTCGCTCCGTCTAATTCATCCCCTAATCATCATCGCGCGCCGGAGAATGCGCGCGGCGGGGCGGCGCGGGACCCGGCCTTCCCGGCGCCCCTCGCGGCCGTCCCCATGGGGACACCCTGTAACTATCAGAAAAATATGATGAAAAGAGTTAACGAGCGATTGCTTGCCCTGCAACCACCACGGCTGATGGCTCCATGCCTTGCGAGGCGTTGCGTCGGAGGGCCGGCGGAGACCCCCGATGGTCAGGAGGAGCATCAACGGCCCTCGCCGGCGGCTCCCATCGCACCCTGGGCCCGGGTGTTCCAGCCCGATCGACCGGTGGCGATCGGGCCGCGCCGGCCCTGCCCGGGGGCCGGCGTGCCTTGCGCACCGTCCAGGGCCGATGCGTCCCGATCCTCGACCGACGGTGACGCTGCACCCCCTCGCCCTGCGGCTTGCGTCTCCGGGGGGGATGTGGGGCGGGCCGCGCGGGGCGCGGCCTTCTCCCGTTCCGAGGTTGCGGCCGGTGGACCTATCGCCGCTCAGGCGCCGACGTCGTCCCGGAGGAAGCGGCGCAGGATGCGTTCGAGCTTGGCGGCGCCCAGGGGGGCCATCGCCTTGGTATGGTCGTGGCTGAGGATCTCGTCGCTCATGCCGGCGGCCATGTTGGTGATGGTGGAGACGGCCGCCACCCGCAGCCCGAAGAAGCGTGCGAGGATCACCTCCGGCACCGTCGACATGCCGACCGCATCGGCGCCCAGCACGCGGAGCGCGCGGATCTCGGCCGGCGTCTCGAAGCTCGGCCCGGAATACCAGGCATAGACGCCTTCGCGCAGCGCGATCTCCTCCGCCGCGGCCGCGTCGCGCAGATCGCGCCGCATCGCCGGGTCATAGGCGTCCACCATGTTGACGAAACGGGCGTCGGTCGCCTCGCCGATCAGCGGATTGCGCCCGGAGAAGTTGATGTGGTCGGCAAGCAGCATCAGCTCGCCCGGCGCCATCTCCGGGCGGAGCGAGCCGGCGGCATTGGTCAGCACCAGCCGCCCGGCGCCGAGCGCCTGCAGGAGGCCGATCGGCGCGCGCATGGCGGCGGGATCGCCCGCCTCGTAGTAATGTGCCCGCCCGCCGAAGACCGCGACCCGCCGGTCTTCGAGCATGCCGATCACCAGATGCGGGTCGTGGCCCGAGACCGCCGCCCCGGGGAAGCCGGGCAGCGCGCCATAGGGGATCGCCACGCCATCGACGCTGGCGGCGAGATGGCCGAGCCCCGAGCCGAGCACGATGCCCAGCTCGACGGGGGCCGCGCCTGCCCTCGACCGGACCGTCTGAAGTGCCGACATGGCCAATCCCCGGTTGCTTCGGTAGCGCTGCGATGGCCGGGCCAGCATGTCGCGCAAGCCGGCGGATGTCTATGGCGCCGGCGCGTCGAGGGGCTTGCGGAAGACGAGCGCGTCGAGCGGCGGCCGGCCGGCCCGGGTGTAATAGCCCGGCCGCCGGCCGACCGGGCGGTAGCCGAGCGCCTCGTAGAGGCCGCGGGCGGCGGTATTCCCGACCGCGGTCTCGAGGAAGACCTCGCCGGCGCCGCGGGCGGATGCGGCCGCCTCGAAGGCCAGCACCAGCGCGGTCCCGATGCCGCGCCGCCGGGCGAGGGGCTCGACGGCGAGGGTCAGCAGCTCGGCTTCCGGCCCCGCGAGCCGCCCGAGCGCGAAGCCTTCGGGGCGGCAGAGCAGGAGCGTCCCCTCCGCGGCGGCGAGCCCGGCGAATTCGCGCGCGGTCCAGGGGCGCGGCGCCTCGGTGAAGCAGCGCGCATGCAGGGCCGCGAGCGCATCAGGCGACATCGATGAGCATCGGGCGGGGCTCGCGCGGCGGATGTGCGTCGGCCGGGCGCAGGTAGAGCGGCGCGGGCCGGCCCGTTGCGCCCCCGAGCCGCGCCGCGGCCACCCGCGCCAGCCGGCGCGGATCGGTGCGCGTGTCCTCGGCGCCGGCGCGGCATTCCAGTTCGGCGGCGAGGCGCCCGGCCCGGTGGCCGAGGCAGAGCAGGTCGCAGCCGCGCGGCAGATCCGCCGCGGCCTCGATTGCGAAGGGCGCGCCCAGGGCCGTGCCGTCGCGCAGGAGCTGGAGCAGGCAATGGTCCTGGCGGTCGGCGACGGAGGCCAGCACGTCGCCCGGGAAGCCCTCGGCCAGCGCCTCGAAGCGGCTGACGCCGATCGCCGGCCGGGAGAGCGCCATGGCGAGCCCGCGCGCGGCGGCGACGGCGATCCGGACGCCGGTGAAATTGCCCGGGCCGGTGCCGACGGCGATGGCGTCGACCCCGCCCCAGGGGATGCCCGCGTCCCGCAGGATTTCCTCGAGCATGGGGAGCAGGCGCTCGGCCTGGCCGCGCGCCATGGCCTCGTCGCGGTGGGCGAGCAGCCGATCGCCGGCGAGCAGGGCCGCCGCGCATCGGGCCTCGGCGGTGTCGAAGGCGAGGATCAGCGGCCCGTCAGACGCCAACCGGGCGCACCTCGGTCACCTCGGGGATATAGTGGCGCAGCAGGTTCTCGATGCCCATCTTCAGCGTCATGGTCGAGGAGGGGCATCCGGCGCAGGCGCCCTGCATGTGCAGATAGACCACGCCGCGGTCGAAGCCGTGGAAGGTGATGTCGCCGCCGTCCTGCGCCACCGCGGGGCGGACGCGGGTGTCGAGCAGTTCCTTGATCTGGTTCACGATCTCCTGGTCGGGGCCGTCATGCTGGGCATGGCCGACCGCGCCTTCCGCGCCCTCGATGGCGGGCTCGCCCGACTGGAAATGCTCCATGATCGCACCGAGGATCCCGGGCTTGATATGCGGCCATTCAACCTCCCCGGATTTGGTGACGGTCACGAAATCGGCGCCGAGGAAGACCCCCGTCACGCTGCCGGTCGCGAAGATGCGCCGCGCGAGCGGTGAAACCGCGGCCGCGGCCTCGTTCGGAAAATCGGCGGCGCCGCCGGAGAGGACCGCCTGGCCGGGAAGGAACTTGAGCGTCGCCGGATTCGGCGTGGATTCGGTCTGGATGAACATCGTCGTGCCTCTGGAGGATGCTCCCTAGGTGCGACCGCGACGGGTCCGAGTCAACCCTGCGGGGGTGCCGGGCCGAGGGCGGTCGTCGTGGAGTCCGGTCGGAACCGGGGTGACAAGGGCACGGATTTGCGCTATCACACCTGCCGCAACCCGAAGGAGACGCTGCATGGAAGTGATCCGGAGACAAGCCCGCTTCTAGCCGGCCCCGGATCGGGCCGTCTGGCCCCCGTCGCATTTCGTCACTCTCGTTGCCGCCGAAAGGCCCCCCCGATGTTCCGTCTCTTCGAGTCGCTCGTCGACCCCTATGCGCCCTATGCCGAGGGCGACACCCCGCCCGACCGGCTCTGGCCGTTCCTGGTCGAATACCTGCGGCCGGCGCGCAAGGTCATGCTCTGGGCGACGCTCTCGATCCTCGCCGTCGCCTTGGTCGAGGTCTGGCTGATCTGGTATGCGGGCCGGCTGGTCGACCTGCTCGGCAGCGTCGCGCCGGCGGAGGTGTGGCGGCGGCACGGCTGGGAGCTGGTGGCGGTCGCCCTCTTCATCCTGCTGCTGCGGCCGGTGATCCAGGGGGTGCAGGCGGCGCTCCTGAACCAGGCGCTGCTGCCCAATGTCGGCACTCTGGTGCGCTGGCGCGCGCATCGGCACGTGCTGCGCCAGTCGGTCGGCTGGTTCCAGAACGATTTCGCGGGCCGGATCGCCAACCGGATGATCCAGACCGCGCCGGCGGTGGGCGAGGCGACCTTCCAGACCTTCGATGCGGTGGTCTATGCCGGGATCTATCTCGTCGGCGCGCTCTGGCTGCTGGCCGATACCGATCCGCGGCTGGCGCTGCCGCTGGTGATCTGGCTCGCGCTCTACGTCTGGCTGGTGGTCTGGACGGTCCCGCGGGTCGGGGCGGCGTCCAAGGCCTTCTCCGACGCCCGCTCGGCGATCACCGGGCGGATCGTCGACAGCTATTCCAACATCGCCTCGGTCAAGCTCTTCGCGCATGGCCGCAGCGAGGAAGACTATGCCGGCGAGGCGATCGAGCGGGCCCGCGCCACCTTCATGGGGCAGATGCGCCTCATCACCATCATGGATTTGGGCCTGACGGCGATCAACGGCTTTCTGATCGTCGCGGTGATCGGCTATGCCATCCTGCTCTGGCAGGGCGGGCAGGCCTCGGTCGGCACCGTGGCGGCGGCGGCGGCGCTGACGCTCAGGCTCAACGGCATGACCGGCTGGATCATGTGGTCGCTCTCCTCGCTCTTCGAGAACCTCGGGGTGATCCGCGAGGGCATGGAGACCATCGCCCAGCCGATCGCGCTGACCGACGCGCCGGGGGCGATCGTGCTCGAGGCGCCGCGCGGCGAGATCGTGCTCGACCGGGTCGGCCACCATTATGGCCGCGGCTCCGGGGGCCTGCGCGAGGTCTCGCTGACCATCCGCCCCGGCGAGAAGGTCGGGCTGGTCGGCCGATCCGGGGCGGGCAAGTCGACGCTGGTCAATCTGATCCTGCGCTTCTTCGACACCGAGAGCGGCGCCATCCGCATCGACGGGCAGGACGTGCGCGCGGTCACCCAGGACAGCTTGCGCCGCGCCATCGGCATGGTGACGCAGGATCCCTCGCTGATGCACCGCTCGGTCCGGGCCAATATCCTCTACGGCCGGCCCGAAGCCACGGAGGCGGAGATGCTCGAGGCGGCGCGGCGGGCCGAGGCGCATGCCTTCATCCCGGGCCTCAGGGACATGGCCGGGCGGAGCGGCTACGATGCCCAGGTGGGCGAGCGGGGCGTGAAGCTCTCGGGCGGCCAGCGCCAGCGCATCGCGCTCGCGCGCGTGATCCTGAAGGACGCGCCGATCCTGATCCTCGACGAGGCGACGAGCGCGCTCGATTCCGAGATCGAGGCGGCGATCCAGGAAACGCTCTACGGGGTGATGGCGGGCAAGACGGTGATCGCGATCGCGCATCGCCTCTCGACCATCGCGCGCATGGACCGCATCGTTGTGCTCGAGGAGGGAAGGATCGCGGAGCAGGGCAGCCACGCCGAGCTGCTCGCCCGCAACGGCCTCTATGCGCGGCTCTGGCTCCGGCAGTCGGACGGATTTCTCGGTGTCGGCGCGGGGACGGAGGCCGCCGAATAGCCGGCGGCAATCTCAGCAGCGTTGACGCATGGCCGCGCATGCTGGAATGCTCTCTCAGCGACGATAGGGGGACTTCATGGACAACGAGCCGTTGCGTCAGCAGGGAGAGTTTGCGGAATATGCCGACGAGGCCGCGCCGAGCCAGCGCTCGGCGCGCATGATCTGGGGGCTGCGCGCCGGCGGCCTCGCCGCCGCCCTGCTGGTCTGGCTGCTGCTGGGCGGCTCGGAGGGGCTGAGCCCCGACGCCCGCTGGGTGGCGGCGGTCGGCACGCTGATGGCGATCTGGTGGATGACCGAGGCGATCCCGCTCTCGGCCACCTCGCTCCTGCCGATCGTGTTGATCCCGATGCTGACCGATCGCACCGTCGGCGAGGCGACTGCGCCCTATGCCAGCTCCATCGTCTTCCTCTTCCTCGGCGGCTTCCTGATCGCCATCGCCATGGAGAAGTGGAACCTGCACCGCCGCGTCGCGCTGCTGACGCTGCGCCGCGTCGGGGTCGAGCCGAAGCGCATCGTGCTCGGCCTGATGCTCGCCACCGGCTTCCTCTCGATGTGGGTGTCGAACACCGCCACCACGCTGATGATGCTGCCGATCGGCCTCTCGGTGCTGGCGCTCGTGACCGAGCGCGCCGGCCCGGGAGCCGTGGAGAAGATCCCCGAGCACGAGCACCACCATCTCGGCCACGTCGACCCGATCCGCGACGACAACCTGCGCCGCTTCGGCGTCTGCCTGACGCTCGCCATCGCCTGGTCGGCGACCATGGGCGGGCTCGGCACGCTGCTCGGCTCGCCGCCGAACGCCATCGTCGCGGGCTACGCCGCCGACGAGCTCGGCCGCGACATCGGGTTCCTGGAATGGATGATGCTCGGCCTGCCGCTCGCCATCGTCTTCATCTTCATCGGCTGGTTCATGATGACCCGGGTGCTCTACCCCTTCCGCATCGCCGAGATCCCCGGCGGGCGGCAGATGATCGACGACGAGATCGCGAAGCTCGGCCCGCTCGGGCAGGGCGAGAAGATGGTGATGATCGTCTTCGGCGCCGCCGCCTTCCTCTGGGTGGTGCCCGGCCTGCTCGCCAGCATCCCGGGCGTCGGCGCGCTGCTCGGGCCGCTCGGCGATCTCGACGACACCGCCATCGCCATCGCCGCCGGCATCGCCATGTTCATCCTGCCCGGACGCGGCCGCACCGTGATGGTGCTGGACTGGAAGGACGCCGAGGACGGCCTGCCCTGGGGCGTGCTGCTGCTCTTCGGCGGCGGGCTCAGCCTCGCCGGCGCGGTCGCGGCGACCGGGCTCGACGGCTGGTTCGGCGAACAGGTCACCGGCCTCGGGGCGCTGCCGCCGGTGCTGCTGGTCGCCGCGGTGGTGACGATCGTGCTGTTCCTGACCGAGATCACCTCGAACACCGCCACCGCCGCCACCTTCATCCCGATCCTCGGCGGCGTCGCGGTCGGCATCGGCGCCGACGCCATGTCGCTGCTGATCCCGGCCGCCTTCGCCGCCACCTGCGCCTTCATGCTGCCGGTGGGAACGCCGCCCAATGCCATCGTCTTCGGCACCGGTGCCGTGACCATCGGCCAGATGGCCCGTGGCGGCGTGGTGCTGAACCTGATCGGCATCGTGCTGATCACCGGCTTCTGCTACTATCTCGGCGGTCTGGCGCTCGGCCTGCAATTCTGATCGCGGCGGGGCGCGGACCGTCGCCGCGCCCCGCCCCGCATTGCCATCCTGTGCCGACCCTCTACCATTCGGCGCATGGATCGCGTAGATCCGTCCCGCCCCGGCCGGCGGCGCAGCCGGCCCGCGGGTCCGAATGTCGTTCGCGGGAAGCTGCCGAAGATGAGCCCGAGCCATCCCCATTCCCTGCCCGGAGCGGCCCGCGCGGGCGACTCCCGCCGCGCAGCCGCATGAGGCTTCTTTCCGACCTGATCGACGCCTTCGCCCGGACCGAGGGGCCGCCGCCCGAGCGGCTGGGCGCCTTCCTGCGCTGGGCGCTGGCGGGGGCCTTCCCAGTGATCGGCGGCATGCTGGTGATCAGCGTGGCGACGGGTGCCACCGAGGTCGGGGCGGCCTGGCTGGTGGGCTGGCTGATCGACCATGCCCAGTCGCTGGGTCCCGAGGGGCTCTTTGCCGAGCTCTGGCCGGTGATGCTGGCCGTCGCCGGCTTCTTCCTGGTGCTGCGCCCGGCGGTGATGGGGCTCGGCGCGGCGGTGACCGCGCTGGGGCTCCAGCCCAATCTCTATCCCCTGGTGCTGTCGCGGCTGAACCGCCATGTGCTCGGGCAGTCGCTGAGCTATTTCGACGACGATTTCGCCGGGCGCATCTCCCAGAAGGCGCAGCAGAGCGCGCGCGCCGTCACCGAGGTGGTGACCGAGACCGTCAATACCTTCGGCTTCGCGGTGGCCGCGGTGGTGGGCGCCGGCATCCTGATGGCGGCGGTCAACTGGTGGCTGGCGGCGATCGTGGCGCTCTGGATCGGCGCCTATGTGGCGCTGGTGCGCCATTACCTGCCCCGGGTGCGGGCGCGGTCCAAGGACCGCGCGGCCGCCCGCGCCGTGGTCACCGGGCAGATCGTCGACACCATCTCGAACATCGCCACGGTCAAGCTCTTCGCCCACGGGGATTTCGAGGATCGCGCGGCCCTGAACGCGCTCGCCGGCTACCGCGACCGCACCATCCGCTTCGGCTCGGTCGCCGCCGCCTTCCGCTTCTGGCTGATGCTGCTGGCCGGCACCCTGCCGGTGGCGCTGCTCGGCGGCGCGCTCTGGTTCTGGAGCCAGGGCCTCGCCACCGCCGGCGAGATCGCCACCGCCGGGCTGATCTCCACGCGGCTGGCGCAGATGTCGGGCTGGGTCTCGATGACCGCCATGGGGATCTTCGCCAATATCGGCGAGATCGAGGACGGCATCCGCACGCTCTCGCCGCGGCACCGCGTCATCGACGCCGCCCATGCCCGCGCGCCCGATGCGGTGCGGGGCGCGGTCGCCTTCGAGCGGGTGCGCTTCGGCTACGGCCGCCGGGAGGCGGCGCTCGACGGGCTCGATCTGGCCATCGCGCCGGGCGAGCGGGTGGCGCTGGTCGGCCGCTCCGGCGCCGGCAAGACCACGGCGGTGTCGCTGCTGCTGCGCCTCTACGACGTGGAGGGCGGGCGGATCACCCTCGATGGCACCGATATCCGCGACCTCACCCAGGACGGGCTCCGGGCGCAGATCGGCATGGTCCGGCAGGAGACCGCCATGTTCAACCGCTCGGCGATGGAGAACATCCGCTACGGCCGGCCGCAGGCGAGCGACGCGGAGGTGATGGCCGCCGCCGAGCGCGCGCATGCCCACGAGTTCATCCTGGGCTTGCGCGACTTCAAGGGCCGGACCGGCTACGGCGCCCATCTCGGCGAGCGCGGCGTCAAGCTCTCCGGCGGCCAGCGCCAGCGCATCGCGCTGGCGCGGGTGATCCTGAAGAACGCGCCGGTGCTGGTGCTCGACGAGGCGACGAGCGCGCTCGATTCGGAGGTCGAGGCGGCGATCCAGGACACGCTGGAGACGGTGATGCGCGGCAAGACCGTGCTCGCCATCGCCCACCGCCTCTCCACCATCGCGCGCATGGACCGCATCGTGGTGCTCGACGCCGGGCGCATTGTCGAGGAGGGCAGCCACGCCACCCTGCTGGCCCGGGGCGGCCTCTACGCCCGGTTCTGGAACCGCCAGTCCGGCGGCTTCATCAACCTCGCGGCGGAATAGGTTCAGCCGGCCTCGATCCTCAGCCGTTCGCCGGGCCGGCCATGCGCCTGGGCGCGCCCGCTGGCGAGCCCCGCGCCCACGAGCTTGTTGTCGGCAACCGACAGGAGACGGAAGCTGATCGACGCTTCGGCGATCAGGTTCACCGTGTCCTTCCCGAACAGCCAGTTGCGGTCCGCGATGTCCTGCTGGACCTGCCCGCCATGCGCGCGAACCAGCAGCACATGCGTGAACTTCGCGTCCGTCCCGTAGAGCCTCTCGTATAGCGCGGCCTCGACGATCGGCGCGCGGGATCGTCCCGCCGGAACGCTGCGGAGGCTGGCCTCGAGCCCGACGACCGCGGCGGTCGCCGCCTCGATCTCGGCCAGAAGCAGGGCCTCGGGAGTGCCCGGCTTCGGGCGCTCCGCGTCGGGGGGAAACCTGCGCAATCGGGCCTCGACCAGATCCGTGCGGGCGTCGCCCAGCGTCTTGAGCACGGTCCAGATCCCGCTCTCCTCCACCAGGCGGAAGCGATCCTCCACGACCGTCGCCTGGGCCTTCTCCTTCAGGAGCATCTCGCAGACCAGCGTGGCTGCCGCCTCGTCGTCGGCGGCGAGGTCCACGACGGACTGGCTGTGATCCGTCCTGAACATCGAGAGGATGCCCGGCAGCGCCGCAACCGCTGCTGCACCGACGCCGAGCAGGCCGGGGGCGAAGGCCAGGTCGGTTTTCGGATCTCCGGGGTCCGCGCCCTTGTTCGCCTTCCCGGTCACCTCCCTGGCCCGCGCGATCACCGAATCGCTCGCCGTCTTGACTTCGAGATAGGCGGCCCCGGTCGAGGCGAGGTCGACCTCGCTGGTCACCAGAACGACGTCGCGGGACCCGAGACCGATCTTCGGTTCGAGCTTCCGCGCGGCATCCTCGAGTGCCATCTGCCCCAGGATCGCGGAACGGCCGATCCGTCCCTCCGGAACGGTGATCTTCCCCGACTCGATCGCCCCGAAATCGGGAACGAGCGCCTTCCAGCGCGCGATTTCTGCGTCGGCCTCAAGCTTGCGCGCTTCCGTGTCGATCTTCGCGGCCTCGGCCACGAGCTTTGTGACTTCGGCCTCGGCCTTGCTTCTGGCGGCTTCCGCCTCCGCCCTCAGCTTGGCCGCTTCCGCAGTCAGCTTGTCGGCTTCGGCCGTGGCCTTCGCAGTCCCGTTGTCTGCATCGTTCATTCCCGTCTCTCCCCCCCGCGTCGAACAACATGGCGGCCACCGGGTTCGTCTTGTCAATGCGCGCTACTAGGCATTCCGCGCAATCTGCGGCACATGGGACGGATGCTTCCGAAACTGCGCCTCGATGCGGCCCTGGTCGCCGCCGGCCTCGCCCCCAGCCGCGCCCGCGCCCGGGCGCTCATCGCAGCCGGGGTCGTGACCGTCGCGGGACGACCCACCCGCAGGCCCTCGACACCGGTTCCGCCGGATGCATCCCTCGCGCTGACCCATGACCCGGTTCCCTATGTCTCGCGCGCCGCGCTCAAGCTCGCCCATGCGCTCGCCACCTTCGCGCTCGACCCCGCCGGTGGGATCGCGCTCGACCTCGGGGCCTCCACCGGCGGCTTCACGGAAGTCCTGCTCGAGGCGGGCGCGGCCGAGGTCTGGGCGGTCGACGTCGGCCACGGCCAGATGGCGGCGCGGCTCCGCGGCGATCCGCGGGTGCGGCTGATCGAGGGGTTGAATGCGCGCGACCTGACCGCCGCGCATGTGCCGCCGCCGGACTGGATCACCGCCGATCTCGCCTTCATCGCGCTGTCCAAGGCGCTGCCGCCGGCGCTGGCACTGGCGCGGCCCGGCGCCACGCTGGTCGCGCTGATCAAGCCGCAGTTCGAGGTCGGCCCGGCCCATGTGGGCAAGGGCGGGATCGTGCGCGACGCCGGTGCCGTCGCCGCGGCGCGCGCCGGGGTGCGCGATTTCCTCGTCGGCGCCGGCTGGGCGGTGCAGGGCGAGGCGGCGAGCCCGATCGCGGGCGGGGACGGCAATGCCGAATACCTGATCGCGGCGCGGAAGCCCGGCTAGGCCTCGGCCAGGAGCCCGGCCAGGTCGAGCCGCCGCGTGACCATGGCGATCCTGCCCTGGGCGTCGCGCGGCCATTCCTCCGGCGGGCGGTCGCGGTAGAGCTCCACGCCGTTGCCGTCGGGATCGTCGAGATAGAGCGCCTCGGAGACCCCGTGGTCGGAGGCGCCGGCGAGCGCGATCCCCGCCGCCTGCACCCGGCGCAGCGCCTGCGCGAGATCGCGGCGGGTCGGGTAGAGGATGGCGGTGTGGTAGAGGCCGGTGTGGCCCGGCGGCGGCGGGGTGCCGCCCCGGCTCTCCCAGGTGTTGAGCCCGATGTGGTGATGGTAGCCGCCTGCCGAGACGAAGAGCGCCTGGTCGCCGTAGCGCGCCTGCACCTCGAAGCCCAGCACGCCACAATAGAAGGCCGCCGCCCGGTCGAGATCGGCCACCTTGAGATGCACATGCCCGATCCTGGTGCCGGGCGGAATGGAATAGGACATCGCGCGCCTTCCCTTGCTGCGTGCTCCGCGGCACCGTAATCCCGGCCCAGCCGCCGCGACAGGCGAAACTTCGCAGACACCATGGACGACAGCAGGCCCGAGATCACCATCGACCGCCTCGGCCGCGAGGGCGACGGCCTTTCGGGCGGGATCCGCGCCGCCTTCACCCTGCCCGGCGAGCGGGTGCGCGGGCCGGTCGCGGAGGGGCGCATGGCGCCGGTCGAGATCCTCGCCCCCTCGCCGGAGCGCGTCGCCCCGGTCTGCCGGCATTTCGGCGCCTGCGGCGGCTGCGCCCTGCAGCATGGCACGGATGCCTTCCTCGCCGGCTGGAAGGCCGAGACCATCGTCCGCGCGCTGGCCGCCCGGGGGCTGGCCGCCGAGATCCGGCCGGTGCTGATCTCGCCGCCGCGCTCGCGGCGTCGCGCGGTGTTCGCCGGCCGCCGCACGCGCAAGGGCGCGGTGGTGGGGTTCCATGGCCGGCGCTCGGAAGACCTGGTCGCCGTCCTGGAATGCCATCTGGTCGTCCCGGCGATCCTCGCGATCCTGCCGGCGCTCGCGGTGCTGACCCGCGCCGCCGCCTCGCGCTCGGGCGAAGTGCGCTTCACCGTCACCGAGAGCCCCGCCGGGCTCGACATCGACGGCGTCGGGGGGCGGCGGCCCTCCGGGGAGGCGGTGGCGGATTTCCTCGGCCATGCCGATGCCGCCGCCGTCGCCCGTCTCGCCTGGGAGGGCGAGCCGATCGCCCAGCGCCGGCCGCCCCTGCAACCCATGGGTGCCGCGCGGGTGGTCCCACCCCCCGGCGCCTTCCTCCAGGCCACGCGGGAAGGTGCGGCGGCGCTGGTCGCGGCGGTCCACGAATGCCTCGGTCCCGCCCGGCGGGTCGCGGATCTCTTCGCCGGCTGCGGCACCTTCGCCCTGCCGCTGGCGGAGGTCGCCGAGGTCCATGCGGTGGAGGCCGAGCCCGCGATGCTCGCCGCGCTCGATGCCGGCTGGCGGGGGGCGCCCGGGCTCCGCCGGGTCACGACCGAGGTCCGCGACCTCTTCCGCCGTCCGATGCTGGCGGCGGAACTCGCGCGTTTCGACGGGGTCGCCTTCGACCCGCCCCGCGCCGGGGCCGAGGCGCAGGCGCAAGCGCTGGCGGCCTCGGCGGTGCCGCGGATCGCGGCGGTCTCGTGCAATCCGGCGAGCTTCGCGCGGGACGCGACGATCCTCGTGGCGGGCGGCTATCGGCTCGACTGGGTGCAGCCCGTCGACCAGTTCCGCTGGTCGGGCCATGTGGAGCTGGCGGCGCGTTTCAGCCGCTGAGGCTCAGCCCTTGGGGAAGAGCAGGACCAGCGCCGCGCGGGCGCCCCAGCCGTCGGGGCCGTAATCGGGCGACTCGGCCCAGTAGCGTGCGCCGACCTGGAGCTGGAGCGGCTGGTTGCCGGGCTTGAACATCTGCGCGACCATGAAGTTGATCGGAACCGACCACTGGTCGTTCTCCCAGTCGTAGGTGGATTCGGAGTTGACCGTGAAGGACGTCGCCTTGGCCGTCGTGTAGCTGAGGAAAGGCTGCAGGAAGGTCGCGGAGAGGTCGCCGTCCCTGCTGTTGCCGGTGACCGACCAGATGTGATTGGCGAGCCCCCCGTAGGTCCAGCCGCCCGATTGTCTGAGGGCGACGCCGGTGACGCCGGCGCCCCATTGGTTGGCAGCGATGCCGTCGGTCGCCGTGGGCACCTGGAAGGCAGGGCCGACACCCCAGATCAGCCCGAAGCTCGTCGGCTGCTTCGGCGAGAAGAAGAAGCTCTGAGTCGTGTTGCCAAAGCCGGACTGCGATCCCTCGTCGGGGACGACGCCGTCCTGCCAGACCACGGGCAGGATTGTGCGCGAGATGACGTTCCAGTTGGGGCTGATCGAGAACGGGATCACCGGCTGGATGTTGACATAGGACTGGTGCCCGTCGCCGTCCAGGCCGAAGCCGTCGTTGTAATTGTACTGGAACGGGACGCTGATCAGGCTCGCGACCGGGTTGGAGAGCTTCTTGGCCAGATCGGCTTGATCGGACTGGGCGAAGGCGGCCGGCGCCAGGGCGGCGAGGACGGCGGCAAGCAGCGTGCTCCGGGTCATTGTGCGGCTCTCCGAGTGGCGGCTTGACTCAGTTTGCATGCGGCTCCGGGAACCGCAAGGTCGCGTCGGCAGGCGGGATCCGCCCGGGGAATTGCCGTCGCGTGCTGCCTCGGCCCGGTGCCGAGCCGGACTTTCGCTATTTCGGATCGATCCGGCTGATCTTCGAGCCCTCCAGGGTTACCCCGGCCATCAGGCCCTTCTGGTCGGTGACGAAGGCGATGATCGGGTCCTGCAGGGTGCCGGAATTCACGTCGACATTGGCGCCCGTGTTCACCACCGCGACATTGGCATCCGCGCCGAGCACGAAGCCCTTGGCTGTCTCGAGCTGGCGCAGCGCCTCCTCGGTCATGAAATAGATCACCTGCCCGTAGGATTGCGCCCCGGCCTGAAATCCGAACGAGGCCGAGGCGATGTTGTAATAGGCCACCGACGCGCCGCCCCGTCGCAGCACGCCCTCGCCGTACTGACCGCCGAGCCCGAAGCCCGCCTTGACGATGTCGGGAAAGATCAGCACCGCGACCGCCTTCGCGTCCACGGCCTGCGCGGTCGCGGATTCCGAAAGCAGGCGGTTGAGCACCAGATCCGCCCGGGTGTCGATCTCGGTCCGGCTCGCCGCCTGCGCCGCCGCCGTGGCAAGGACCGCGGCCGCGCCGAGACACGCCGCCAGCATCCAGTTCCGCATCCATCCGGTCATCGTCGCGATCCCCTGTTCCGGCCTTTTCGACGCCACCCGCTTCCTAGCGCACCTGGCCCCCGCCGGGCCAGCGCAAAGCGATCACCCGATCCTGCCCCGCACGCTGCCGGTCTGGCCGCGGTCGAGGAGCAGCTGGTCTAGCAGCACGCAGGCCAGCATCGCCTCGCCCACCGGCACCGCGCGGATGCCGACGCAGGGGTCGTGGCGGCCCTTGGTGACGATCTCGGTCTCCGCGCCGGCGGTGGTGACGGTCCGCCGCGGCGTCAGGATCGACGAGGTCGGCTTGACCGCGAAGCGCGCCACGATGTCCTGCCCGGTGGAGATGCCGCCGAGGATGCCGCCGGCATGGTTCGAGGAATAGCGCGGGCCCGCGTCGCCCATGAAGATCTCGTCGGCGTTCTCGGAGCCGGTCAGCGCCGCCGAGGCGAAGCCCGC
Organism: Amaricoccus sp.; assembly: GCF_036846665.1. Classification (NCBI taxonomy): domain Bacteria; kingdom Pseudomonadati; phylum Pseudomonadota; class Alphaproteobacteria; order Rhodobacterales; family Paracoccaceae; genus Amaricoccus; species Amaricoccus sp. The sequence goes on from NZ_DAIUBO010000017.1 coordinate 24,795, forward strand.
GCCGATCTCCACGCCCTTGACCGCGTTGATCGACATCAGCGCCGCGGCGATCTCGGTGTCGAGCTTGGCATAGACCGGCGCGCCGAGGCCGGCGGGCACGCCGGCCGCCTGGACCTCGACGATCGCGCCGACCGAATTGCCGGACTTTCGCAGCCCGTCGAGATAACCGGCCCAGGCCTCCGCGGCCCCGGCATCGGGGCACCAGAAGGGATTGCGCGGCACCGCCTCCCAGTCCCAGGCGGTGCGGTCGATCGCCCGGTCGCCGACCTGCACCAGCGCGCCGCGCACCGCGAGCCCCGGCACCAGCTCTGCCAGCACCCGCCGCGCCACCCCGCCGGCGGCGACCCGTGCGGCGGTCTCGCGGGCGCTCGACCGCCCGCCGCCGCGGTAGTCGCGCAGCCCGTATTTCAGGTGATAGGTGATGTCGGCATGGCCGGGGCGGAACTTCGCCGCGATGTCGCCGTAGTCCTTCGAGCGCTGGTCGGTGTTGCGGATCTGGAGCGCGATCGGCGTGCCGGTGGTGACCCCCTCGAAGGTGCCCGAGAGGATCTCGACCCGGTCGGCCTCCTGGCGCTGGGTGGTGAAGCGGCTCTGGCCGGGCCGGCGCGCGTCGAGCCAGGGCTGGATGTCGGACTCCGCGAGCGGCACGCCCGGCGGGCAGCCGTCCACCACGCAGCCCAGCGCCGGCCCGTGGCTCTCGCCCCAGGTGGTGACGCGGAAGAGATGGCCGAAGCTGTTCATGGACATGGGGCGCGGGATCTCCGGTCTGGCGACCCGCCTAGCCCAGCGCGGCGGCGAAGGAAAGCCTGATGCCGCGGGAGCGGGCGGAGCCATGCGCCGGCCCCGCCCCGGAGATCAGGCCCGCGTCACTGGCTGCCCGGCGAGCCGGCGGTGAGCTCGTCCATGACGTTGCTGAGGTTGAAGCTGCCCGGCTTCTGGCGCGGCGGGAAGTCCTGGAAGCTCTGCAGCCAGTTGCCCACGAAGGCCGTGGCCGGGGCGATGGCGAACATGTGCTCGAGATACCAGCGCTGGAACCCCATCGCGTTCTCCTCGCGGGCCCGCTCGAAGGGATCCATGCGCAGGTTCGTAAGATTGGGCGCCCCCGGCTTCCGCGCCACCATGCCGACGGAATGGACCGCGCCCTAGAAACGGCGCTCGGTGGCCTTGCGCTCGGCCTCGCGCACCAAGACCGCGACGAGCTTGGTGTCGAACTCGACCTGAGCTCCGGGCGCTGCCAGCTTGAACGCCCCGCTCCCGTCCCGCCGAAGGCGTGCCTTCGGCGGGACGCGGGCGTTTCGATTCCGCCCGGGTCGGGCGCTGCCCTCGCCCCGCGGTGCCGCCGCGAATCCGCTTGCGCCTGACGGCTACCGGCCTATCCTGCGTGCGGCCTCGGGGGGTCCGGCATCGGCCGGGCTGAGATGCGTTCGCGCGACCCGTCGAACCTGAACCGGATCATGCCGGCGGAGGGAAGGCGCGATGTGTCAGCCCGCATTGCCCGCCTTCGCCGCCAGCGAGGGAGGATACCATGCCGAAGGGGCTCATCGCCGCCGCGCTCGCGCTCGCCGCCGGGCCGCTCGCCGCCCAGGACAAGCCGGAGCTGGTGGTCTATACCTACGAGAGCTTCGTCGCCGAATGGGGCCCCGGCCCGGCGATCGCGGCGAATTTCGAGGCGATCTGCGATTGCAGCCTGCGCTTCGTCGGCGCCGGCGACGGCGCGGCGCTGCTCTCGCGGCTGCGGCTGGAGGGGGAGCACAGCGAGGCCGACATCGTGCTCGGCCTCGACACCAACCTCACCGCCGAGGCCGCCGCCACCGGGCTCTTCGCGCCGCACGGGCGCGACGTGCCGGAGCTCGACCTGCCCGTCGCCTGGGACGATCCCTACTTCCTGCCCTACGACTGGAGCTATTTCGCCTTCGTCCACGACCGCGAGCGGATGCCGGAGCCGCCCTCGAGCTTCGAGGCGCTGATCGCCTCGGATGCGGAGATCGTCATCCTCGATCCGCGCAGCTCCACCCCGGGCCTCGGGCTGGTGATGTGGGTCGAGGCGGCTTACGGCGAACGCGCCCCGGAGATCTGGGCCGGGCTCGCCGAGCGCATCGTCACCGTGGCCCCGGGCTGGTCGGAAGGCTACGGGCTGTTCCTCAACGGCGAGGTCGACATGGCGCTCGCCTATACCACCTCGCCGGCCTATCACGCCATCGCCGAAGGCGATCCCGCCAAGGCGGCCGCGATCTTCTCCGAGGGCCATTACATGCAGGTCGAGGTGGCCGGCGTCACCGCCTCGAGCGACCAGCCGGAGCTGGCGCGCGCCTTCCTCGACTTCATGCTGACCGACGGCTTCCAGGGGGTGATCCCGACGACCAACTGGATGTATCCCGCCAGGCTGCCCGAGGCCGGGCTGCCGGAGGGCTTCGCGGATCTGCCCCGGCCGGACAAGGCATTGCTCTTCTCCCCCGAGGAGGCGCGGGCGCTGCGCGACCCGGCGGTCGGCGCATGGCTCGAAGCCCTCAGCCGCTAGGCCTCCTGCGCCTCGCCGTCGGCGGGCTGGCGCTGGCGCTGGTCGCAGCACTCACGCTCGGCAGCGTCGCGGTCCTGCTCGCCCGCGCCGAGCCGGGCCGGGCGCTCGGCCCCGCGGAATGGGCGGCGCTGCGCTTCACGCTGACCCAGGCCTTCCTCTCGGCCGTGCTCAGCACCGCGCTCGCCGTGCCCGCGGCCCGCGCGCTGGCGCGGCGCCGCTTTCCCGGCCGCACCGCGCTGATCGCCCTGACCGGGGCGCCGTTCCTTCTGCCGGCGATCGTCGCCGTCTTCGGCCTGCTGGCGATCTGGGGCCGGGCCGGGCTGGCGAGCCGGGCGCTGGAGAGCCTCGGCGCGCCGGGGCTCGACATCTACGGGCTGACCGGCGTGGTGCTGGCGCATGTCTTCTTCAACCTCCCGCTCTGCACGCGGCTGGTGCTCCAGGGCTGGCTCGCGATCCCGCCCGAGCATTTTCGCCTCGCCGCCCAGCTCGGCCTCGCGCCCGGCGACGTCGCCCGGCGCATCGAGGCGCCGATGCTGCGCAGCGTGCTGCCCGGTGCCTTCGTGCTGGTGTTCCTGCTCTGCATGACCTCCTTCGCGGTCGCGCTGACCCTCGGCGGCGGGCCGCGGGCGACGACGGTGGAGCTCGCCATCTACCAGGCGCTGCGCTTCGACTTCGACCTCGGCCGCGCCGCCTGGCTGGCGCTGATCCAGTTCGGGCTCTGTGCCGCGGTCGCGGCGCTGGCGCTGCGCTTCGCCGCGGAGGCCGATTTCGGCGCCTCGCTGGGGGGCGCCGTGCGCCGCTGGGACGCCGAGAGCCCTGGCCTGCGCGCGCTCGACGCCATGGTGCTCGGCGCGCTCGCGCTCTTCGTCGGCCTGCCGCTGGCGGCGGTCCCCGCGCGCGGCCTCCTGGCGCTCGCCGCCGGCCTGCCCGCGGCGGTCTGGCCGGCCGCGGCGCGCAGCCTCGGGGTCGCGCTCGTCTCCGCCGCACTCGCGCTCGCGCTCGGCGCCGCACTCGCCGCCCTGATCGACGCGCGCCGCGCCCGCGGTGGCGGCCGGGCGATCGAGGGCTTCGCGCTGCTCGCGCTCGCCGCCTCGCCCTTCGTGATCGGCACCGGGATCTTCATCGCCATCCGCCCGCTCGCCGATCCCTTCGCGCTCGCCCTGCCGGTGACCGCGACGGTCAATGCCGCCATGGCGCTGCCCTTCGTGCTGCGCGCGCTGCTGCCGGCGCTGGCGGCGGCGCGGATGCGCGACGGGCGGCTCGCCGAGAGCCTCGGCATCACCGGCGCCGCCCGGCTGCGGCTGGTGACCTGGCCGCATCTTCGCCGCCCGGCGGGATTCGCGGCCGGGATCGCCGCGGCGCTCTCCATGGGCGATCTCGGTGTGATCGCGCTCTTCGCGCCGCCCGAGGTGGCGACCCTGCCGCTGCTGATGCAGCGCCTGATGGCGGGCTACCGCATGGAGGCGGCCTCGGGCGTGGCGCTGGTCCTGGTTGCGCTGACCTATGCGCTCTTCTGGATCTTCGATCGCGGGGGGCGGCCGAATGCTCCGGCTTGAGGGGGTCGAGATCGCCCAGGAGAGCTGGCGGCTGACTGCGGATCTCGCCCTCGAGGCGGGCTCCTCCACCGCGCTGATCGGCCCCTCGGGCGCGGGCAAGAGCACGATCCTCAACGCCATCGCCGGCTTCGTCGCGCCGGTCCGCGGGCGCATCCTCTGGGAGGGCCAGGATCTCACCGGTCGCTCCCCGGCGGATCGCCCGGTCACGCTGCTCTTCCAGGAGCACAACCTCTTTCCGCATCTCAGCGCCGCGCGCAACGTCGGGCTCGGGCTCCGGCCCGACCTGCGACTCGGCCGCGACGGCTGGGCACGGGTCGAGGCGGCGCTGGCGCAGGTCGGGCTCGCGGGCATGGGCGCGCGCCTGCCGGCCCGGCTCTCGGGCGGCGAGCGCGGCCGGGTGGCGCTCGCCCGCGCGCTGCTGCGCGCCCGGCCGATCCTGATGCTCGACGAGCCCTTCGCCGCGCTCGGGCCCGCCCTGCGCGCCGAGATGCTCGACCTCGTCGCGCGCATCCGCGCCGAGCAGGGCGCGACGCTCCTGATGGTCAGCCATGCCCCCGAGGACGCCCGGCGCATCGCGGAGCGGGTGGTGCTGGTCGACGGCGGCCGCGCCGCGCCGCCGGTGGAGACCGCGCGGCTCTTCGCCGATCCGCCGCCGGAGCTCGCCGCCTATCTCGGCGCGGCGCCGAGTGGTGACGGCGCCGCCCGGGATTGACAGGCTCCGGACATGCGTCGCGCGTGCCTCGGGCCGCGCGGCCCGGCGAATCCCGACCGCCGCTACCGCCTGCAGGGTCTTCGGGGGGATTGCGCCGGACCGGCGCGAGGCAGTGCCTCGCCTTTGACCGTTCGGGGCTACCCCGAGCGATCGATTCGCCCGGATGTGCCATGGGACCAATCGTCCGCAGGGGCGTCCTTCGCCCAATCCGTCGGATCGGTGTGCCGCGCGGCCGGCGGGAGCGCCGGCAGCTTCAGTGGCCGGAACCGGCCTCGCGGCGGGCGATGCGGGCGCGGATGCGGCGGACCATGAGCCAGACGAGCAGGACCACCGGCAGGGTGATATAGGCGGCGAGATGGCCCTTGTCGACGCCGGTGGGCTCGGCGAGCGGGCCGAGCGCGGTGGCGGCGAGATTGACCGCGTAATAGCTGATCGCCACCACCGACAGGCCCTCGACGGTCTCCTGCAGGCGCAGCTGCAGCGCGGCGCGGCGGTCCATCTGGTGCAGCACCTCGGTACTCTGCGCCTGGTTGGCGACATCGACGCGGGTGCGCAGGAGGTTGGCCGCCCGCGCCGCCCGCGCCGCGAGCTCGTCGAGCCGCGCCTTGGCCGAGCGGCAGGTGCGCATCGCCGGATCGTAGCGGCGGCGCATGAACTCGCCGAAGAGCTGGCGCCCGGCGATGCGCTCCTCGCGCAGGACCTCGATGCGCTGGTCGACGATCGCCGCATAGGCTTCCGCGGCCCCGAAGCGGAAGGCGGTGGTCGAGGAGAGGAGCTCGATCTCGGCCGAGACGGCGAGCAGCTCGTGCAGGGTCTCGGCCTCGCGGCCGGTGCCGGTCGCCATGGCGGTGACGCTGTCGGTCAGGTTGCGGTCGATCCGCGCCACGCTGGCCGCGACGCTGCGCGCCTGCGGCAGGGCGAGCATCGACATCGACTTGTAGACCTCGATCTCGAAGAGGCGCTGGACGATGCGCCCGAGGCGGTGCCGGTCGATGGTGGGCTTGGCGAGGACCGCGATGCGCGTGTGGCCGTCGGAATCGATGCGGAAATCCGCGGCGACCACCGCCTCCGCATCCGAGACGCGGCTCGCCGCGAGGCTGTCGGGGTCGAACCACACCGGCAGGTCCCGCTCGACCATCACCTCCATCACCTCGGGCGGTGCCGGATGGATCCAGGGGATGCAGGAGGTCACGAGCTTGCCGGGAGCCGCCGCCAGCCAGTCCTGCGGGAAGA
>NZ_DAIUBO010000018.1:0-29113 GCF_036846665.1 Amaricoccus sp.
CGCCCCTCGCCATGGCCGTGACGCTCGAGCTCATCCGCACGGCTCGGCGCGAGCCGGGGCTGGAGGCGGCGCTCGCGCGCGAATACCGCGCCGTCTGGCGCGCGATCAGCGACGGCGACCTGCTGGAGGGAATACGCGCGCAGGTGATCGACAAGGACCGCGCGCCGCAGTGGCGCCACGCGCTCGACGGCGTGCGCCGGGAGGAGGTCGAGGCCATGCTCGCGCCGCTCGGCGCCGACGAGCTCGACATCGCGCGCGGCCCCGGCTGAGCCGCAGGACGGAGGATCCAGGGATGCAGATCGGTTTCATCGGACTGGGCAAGATGGGTGGCCCCATGGCGCGGAATCTCGCCGCGGCGGGTCATAGGGTGACCGGCTTCGACGCGGCGGGCGTGCGGATCGACGGTGTCGCCCCCGCCGCAGGCGCCGCGGAGGCCGCGCGCGGGCGCGACGCGGTGATCACCATGCTGCCCAACGGGGCGATCCTGCGCGACGTCTATGCCGAGATCGTGCCCGCCGGGCGCCCGGGTTCAGTCTTCGTGGATTGCTCCACCGTCGATGTGGAGAGCGCCCGCGCCGCCGCCGCCGAGGCGGAGGCGGCCAAGCTGCTCGCCGTCGATGCCCCAGTGTCCGGCGGCACCGGCGGGGCGGCTTCGGGAAGCTTCACCTTCATGGCCGGTGGCTCGCCGGCGGCCTTCGAGAAGGCCCGCCCGCTCTTCGAGATCATGGGCGCGCGGGCGGTGCATTGCGGCGGCCCCGGATCCGGTCAGGCGGCGAAGATCTGCAACAACATGATCCTCGGCATCTCGATGATCGGGGTCTGCGAGGCCTTCGCGCTCGCCGGCAAGCTCGGGCTCGACCCGCATTCGCTCTTCGACGTCGTTTCGAGCTCCTCGGGGTCCTGCTGGTCGGTGAATACCTATTGTCCGGTGCCCGGCGTCGGTCCGAACTCGCCCGCCGATCATGGCTACCGCCCGGGATTCGCCGCGACGCTGATGCTCAAGGATCTCGATCTGAGCCAGCAGGCGGCGGCGGCCGCCGACGCATCGACGCCGCTCGGGGCGCATGCCGCCGCCCTCTATTCCGAATTCGTGGCAGAGGACCGGGAGGGCCTCGATTTCTCGGCGATCCTGCCCTGGCTTGCCGCGCGCAGGCGCGAGCCCTGAGTCGCCGGCCCGACGGCGGCGATCAGTTGAAGTTGAAGGCGACGACCATGATGCCGCCGGCGACCGTCGAGATTGTCGCCAGCGTCAGAATGAAGTTCCAGCGTTCCACACGCGCTCTCCCTGCCCTTCCGGCGCAATCGAAGATCCGCGCCCCCTCGCGACATCCTTTCGCACACCCGCCGGGCAGAGAGAAGGTCTACGCGCCATCCGATAACCCGGTCGGCGGGATCCCGCGCCCGGCGTCACTGTCCCGCCCGGCGGCCACCGCCCGGCAGCGGAACCGCCAAGGATGGAAGAATGAGCTCCGAATGCGATGGCCCTGGGCCGGTGGCTCGGGCGGCTGGAAATCCCTCCGCCGACAGGTCATGATCGAACCGACGCAGACAAGCCGGCTTGGGGGAGGATAGTGATGACCCGGACGATCGCGGTGCTCGGTGCTTCGAATACCGGCAAGTCGACGCTGGTCGACCGGATGTGCGAACGGGAGGGCCAGCCGCAGCCCGCCGCCGGCCCCGGCGAGATGCGCGTCGCCAGCTTCACCCATCTCGGCGACGCGTGGCAGGCGATCGACACGCCGGGCTCCATCGAGTTCCTGCACGTGGCCAGCGACGCGCTGCTGGCCGCCGATGCCGCCGTCGTCTGCGTGGCGCCGGAGCCCGGGGGCGCCGTGCTCGCCGCGCCCTATCTCCGGGCGGTCGAGCGCGCCGGCACGCCGTCGATCATCTTCATCAACCGGATCGACGAGGCCACCGGCCGGGTGCGCGACATCGTCGCGGCGCTGCAGGAATACGTGGCGCATCCGATCCTCCTGCGCCAGATCCCGATCCGCGACGCCGATCACGTCGTCGGCGCGGTCGATCTGGTCTCCGAACGCGCGTGGGAATACCGCGAGGGCGCCCCCTCCCAACTCGTCGAGATCCCCGCAGGCATGATCGAGCGCGAGCATGCCGCCCGCGACGAATTGCTCGAGCATCTCGCGGATTTCGACGATGCCCTGCTCGAGCAGCTGATCGAGGACCGCAGCCCGCCGAGCGAGGCGGTCTTCGCGCTCTGCGCCCGCGTGCTCGCGGAGAACCGGGTGATCGAGGCGCTGATCGGATCGGGAAGCCACGGCAACGGTATCATGCGCGTGCTCAAGGCCCTGCGCCACGAGGCGCCGGGACCTTCCGTGCTCCGGGAGCGGCTGCAGCTCCAGGCCGGCCTCGACGAGGCGCCGCCGGCGGTGATCTTTTCCGGGGCCTATCGCAAGCACATGGGCAAGACCCTGCTTCTGCGTGCGCTGGAGGATCTTCCCGCGACCCGCGCGCTGGGCGGCCGCGCCCCGGGCCAGATGAGCCCGGCCGATCCGCGCGACAGCCATCATCTCGACATGGTCCCGGCCGGCACGATCGTCATGACCGTCAAGGCCGACCACCTCGCGCCGGGCCGCATCGCCACCCAGGAGGCGCTCGTGCCCGCCCCGGCCTGGCGCGACGGGCAGGAGCCGGGCCTGCACCGCATCCTCGCGCCCAAGGCCGAGCGCGACAGCGTCAAGGTCTCGGGTGCGCTCGCCGTGCTCGCGGAAGGCGATTCCGGGCTCACGGTCACCCAGGATCCGGCCACCGGCGGCGCCCTGGTGGGCGCCCAGGGGCCGCTGCACCTGCGTGTGCTGCGCGCCCGGCTGCAGGAGGCCTTCGGGCTCGAGGTCGAGGAGGTCGTCCCGAGCCCCGCCTATCGCGAGACCATCGCCAAGACCTCCGAGATCGCCTATCGCCACAAGAAGCAGACCGGCGGCGCCGGCCAGTTCGCCGATGTCAAGCTGGTGGTCGCGCCGGGGCAGCGCGGCACGGGCTTCGCCTTCAACGAGGTGGTCAAGGGCGGCGCGGTGCCGCGGAACTACATCCCCGCCGTCGAGGCCGGCGCCCAGGACGCCATGGCCCGCGGACCGCTCGGCTTCCCGGTGGTCGATGTCGCGGTGACGCTGACCGACGGGCTGCACCACCCGGTCGACAGTTCGGAGATGGCCTTCCGCATCGCCGGCCGCCGCGGCGTCGCGGACGCGCTCAAATCCGCCGGGCCGGTGCTGCTGCAGCCGATCTTCAAGGTGTCGATCCACGCGCCCGCGCTCTTCACCGGTGCGCTCGGTCCCATCATCGCCTCGAACCACGGCCAGGTGCTCGGCTTCGAGGCCAATCCGGAGGCCAAGGGCTGGGAGATCTACCAGGCGATGATCCCCGGCGCCGCCCTGCCGGGCTTCGCGAACGACATCCGTGCCGCAACCCAGGGCGTCGGCCATTTCGAATCGGCCTTCGACCATTACGAGGAGCTGCACGGCAAGGCGGCGGACCGGATCGTCAACGAGCACGCCGCCGAGCCCGCCTGAGCAGGGGAGCGGCGGACCCGGTCCGAGAACCGGAGCCGCCGGAGGGGCGTCGCGCGCCGGCCTGCCTATTCGGCCGGGTTGGGATGCGCGTGCGGATGGGGCGTATGCATCTCCTCGACGTGGATCTCGTCGCCGACGATCATGCCGGCATCCGGGTCCTCGTAGACGGAAAGGTCGAACTCCCCTTCGGTCTTGGCGACGATGGCGGTCACGACCGCGTCGCCGGTGATGTTGACCGCGGTGCGGATCATGTCCATCAGCCGGTCGACGCCGATGATCAGCGCGATGCCCTCGATCGGCAGGCCGACCTGGGTCAGCACCATCGTCAGCATCACCAGCCCGACGCCCGGCACGCCCGCGGTGCCGATGGAGGCGAGCACCGCCATGGCGATCACCGTCAGATAGCCGCCGAGGCCGAGATCGATGCCGTAGACATTGGCGAGGAACACGGTCGCCACGCCCTGCATGATCGCGGTGCCGTCCATGTTGATCGTCGCGCCGAAGGGCACCGTGAACGAGGCTACCGAATTGTTCGCCCCCATGCGTTCGGTGACGCAGCGCAGGGTCACCGGGATCGTCGCGTTGGAACTCGCCGTCGAGAAGGCGAAGATTTGCGCCGGGCGGATCTTGCGGATGAAGGTGATCGGGTTGAGCCCCGAGAACACCTTGAGGATGATCATCAGCGTGACGAAGAGATGCAGGAACAGCGCCCCCACCAGCGTCACGACATAGGCCATCACCGGGATGAAGAGATCGATCCCCTGTTCGGCGAAGGTCTTGGCGATCAGGCAGAAGACGCCGTAGGGCGCGAAAGCCATGACGATGACGACGACCTTCATCATCAGCTCGTTCATGTACTGGCAGCCCTCGTAGAAGCCTTCCGAGGCGTCGCCCAGCATGAGCGCGGCTATGCCGAGCACGATGGCGTAGAAGATGATCTGCAGCATGTCGCCATTGGCGAAGGCCGAGATCGGATTGGTCGGAATGATGCCGGCAAAGACATCCCAGACCGAGGGCGCCTCGGCGCCGGTCACGCCGGAGGTGTCGACCCCGGCCATGTCGAAGCCCTGGCCCGGCCCGATCAGGAGCGCGAGCGCGATGGCTACCGCGATGGCGATGGCGGTGGTGAAGATGTAGAGCGCCAGCGACTTGCCGCCGACCCGCCCCAGCACCCGGATGTCGCCGATCCCCATCACGCCGCAGAGCAGCGAGAATAGCACCAGCGGCACGACCAGCATCTTGAGCGCGTTCACGAACATTGTGCCGATCATGGCGAAGAGGCCGCCGATGATATGGGTGTTGATGAACGCAGAATCGACCATGTTGAAGACGACCCCGACGATCAGACCGAGCACCATCCCGGCCATCACCTTCGCCGTCAGGGACATCCCGCGTCCCGTTCCTCCGCTTGCTTCGCTCGCCATTTCGGCCTCCACCGTTGGTTCCCACTTGCGCGCATTGTGACAGATCCCGCGCGAAATTGACACCCTGAGCGAGTCCGAAAACGGTCCGGTCAATCGGCGCGCGAGCGCAGCGGCCCGAATCCGGCCATCAGGCACCGTGAGCATGGCCAGGAAGCTCGCGGCGCGGTGTGGCCGAAATCGGCGTACCGCCGCCGCGATAGCCGATCCAGGCAGCCCTCGCGACGGCGGCGGGGGTCCGGACAAGGCCCCGAGGCCGCGGCCTATTCCGCCGCCACCCGGCGCGCCTGCAGGATCGCCTTCAGGTAGTGCCCGGTGTGGCTGGCCTTCGCTTGCGCCACCACCTCGGGCGTTCCGGTGGCGACGATGGTGCCGCCGCCGTCGCCGCCCTCGGGGCCGATGTCGATGATGTGGTCGGCGGTCTTGATGACGTCGAGGTTGTGCTCGATCACCACCACGGTGTTGCCCTGCTCCACCAGTTCGTGCAGCACCTCGAGCAGCTTGCGCGTATCCTCGAAATGCAGCCCAGTGGTCGGCTCGTCGAGGATGTAGAGCGTGCGCCCGGTGGAGCGCCGCGCCAGTTCCTTGGAGAGCTTCACCCGCTGTGCCTCGCCGCCCGAGAGCGTCGTCGCCGGCTGGCCGACCTTGACGTAGCCGAGACCCGCCCGCATCAGCGTGGTCATCTTCTCGCGGATCGCCGGCACCGCCGCGAAGAACGCCTCCGCATCCTCGACCGTCATGTCGAGCACGTCGGCGATGCTCTTGCCCTTGAAGTGAACCTCCAGCGTCTCGCGGTTGAAGCGCTTGCCCTTGCAGGCCTCGCAGGTGACGTAGACATCCGGCAGGAAATGCATCTCGATCTTGATGACCCCGTCGCCCTGGCAGGCCTCGCAGCGACCGCCCTTGACGTTGAAGCTGAACCGCCCCGGCTTGTAGCCGCGCGCCTTCGACTCCGGCAGACCGGCGTACCAGTCGCGGATCGGCCCGAAGGCGCCGGTATAGGTCGCGGGGTTCGAGCGCGGCGTGCGCCCGATCGGCGACTGGTCGATGTCGATGACCTTGTCGAGATGCTCCAGCCCCTCGATCGCCGAGCACGGCGCCGGGGTCTGCCGCGCCCCGTTCAGCCGCATCGAGGCGGTCTTGAACAGCGTCTCCACGGTCAGCGTCGACTTGCCGCCGCCCGAGACCCCGGTGACGCAGGTGAAGGTCCCGAGCGGAAATTCCGCCGTGACGCCCTGCAGATTGTTGCCGGTGGCATCGACGACCCGCAGCCGCCTGCCGTTGCCATTGCGCCGCTTGCCCGGCACGGCGATCGTCCGCGCCCCGGTGAGGTACTGGCCGGTGACCGATTCCGGCGCGGCGGCGATGTCGGCGGGGGCGCCCTCTGCGATGATCGCGCCGCCATGCACGCCGGCGCCGGGGCCGATGTCGATCACGTGGTCGGCCTCGCGGATCGCCTCCTCGTCGTGCTCGACCACGATCACGGTATTGCCCGCGTCGCGCAGGTTCTTCAGCGTGGTGAGCAGACGGCCGTTGTCGCGCTGGTGCAGGCCGATCGAGGGCTCGTCGAGCACGTAGAGCACGCCGGTCAGGCCGCTGCCGATCTGGCTCGCCAGCCGGATGCGCTGGCTCTCGCCGCCCGAGAGCGTGCCGGCGTTGCGGGCGAGCGTCAGATAGTCGAGCCCGACGTTGACCAGGAAGCCCAGCCGCTCGCGGATCTCCTTCAGGATCGCCCGGGCGATCTCGTTCTTCTGCGCGCTCAGGGAGACAGGCGCCTCCTCGATCCAGGCCAGCGCCTCGCGGATCGACATGCGCACCACCTCGCCCACGTGCAGGCCGGCGATCCTGACCGCCAGCGCCTCGGGTTTGAGCCGGAAGCCGTGGCAGGCGCCGCAGGGCCGGTTGTTCTGGTAGCGCTCGAACTCCTCGCGCACCCAGTTCGAATCGGTCTCCCGGTAGCGTCGTTCCATGTTCGGGATCACGCCCTCGAAGGGCCGCTCGATCTCGTAGACCCGCCCGCCCTCGTCGTAGCGGAACCTGATCTTCGCGCCTTCGGAGCCGTAGAGCAGGACCTGGCTCGCCTCCTCCGGCAGGTCGCGCCAGCGCGCCGCCTTGTCGAAGCCGTAGTGGCGCGCCAGCGCCTCGATCGTCTGCTTGTAATAGGGCGACTGCCCCTTGGACCAGGGCGCGATGGCGCCCTTGAGCAGCGGCAGGCTCTCGTCGGGCACGATCAGCCGCGGGTCGAAGAAGAGCTCCACCCCCAGCCCGTCGCAGGATGGGCAGGCGCCGAAGGGCGCGTTGAAGGAGAAGAGCCGCGGCTCGATCTCCGGAATGGTGAAGCCGCTCACCGGGCAGGCGAAATTCTCCGACAAGGTGATGCGCTCCGGCTCGCCCTCGGCGGGCGCCGTCTCGAGGATCGCGATGCCGTCGGCGAGATCCAGCGCGGTGCGCAGGGAATCGGCCAGCCGCGTCTCCAGGCCGTCGCGCACCACGATCCGGTCCACGACCACGTCGATGTCGTGGCGGAACTTCTTGTCGAGCACCGGCGCCGCGTCGAGGTCGTGGAAGGTGCCGTCGACCTTGACCCGCTGGAAGCCCTTCTTCAGAAGCTCCTGAAATTCCTTGCGGTATTCGCCCTTGCGGTCGCGAACGATCGGGGCCAGCAGATAGGCTCGCGTGCCCTCGGGCAGCGCCATGGCGATGTCGACCATCTGACTCACCTGCTGCGCCTCGATCGGCAGGCCGGTGGCAGGCGAAAAGGGCGTGCCGACGCGCGCGAAGAGCAGGCGAAGGTAGTCGTAGATCTCGGTGACCGTCCCCACCGTCGAGCGGGGGTTTCGGGAAGTGGTCTTCTGCTCGATCGAGATCGCCGGGCTGAGGCCCGAGATATGGTCCACGTCCGGCTTCTGCATCATGTCGAGGAACTGCCGGGCATAGGCGGAGAGGCTCTCCACATAGCGGCGCTGGCCCTCGGCATAGATGGTATCGAAGGCGAGCGAGGATTTGCCGGAGCCGGAAAGACCAGTGATTACAACGAGCTTGTCGCGCGGAATGTCGATGTCGATCGACTTGAGGTTGTGCTCGCGAGCACCCCGGATCTCGATGAACTTCTGTTCGGCCATGTCCCGCTCCCGCTGACGCGCTCTAGATAGCGTCTGTGCGCGAAGATGCGAGTCGGGATGTGAGAACAAAACGGGATCGACCGCAAGCGAAATCGCCCGGCGGACCATGCACGAGGCATGCACGCGCCACGCACCGCTTTTGCGCGGGACGATCCGCCGGGTGTCAGGGCGAGGCCGGCGCCAGGGCGCCCGAGACGGTCGGGCAGCGATCGAGGGAGGCGGGGGACTCGACGTCTTCGCAGAGGATGCGCTCGGTCACGTCCTCGAACTCGAAGATGCGCCGGTCGTCGGGGAAGGTGTAAATCCGGTCGGGCAGCTGGCCGAGATCAGTGCCAAAGACCGTGTCGAAGACCGCCCGGTAGCTGTTGACCGGGGTGATGTCGTCGCGCAGCAGGTGGTAGTCCTCGCCGGGGATGTAGAAGCTGTTGACGATCCCGGTCTTGATGCGCAGTTCCTCGGCGGGGGCGTCCTGCCATTCCACCTTGTAGTCGCGCTTGGGGAACGGCCCCTCGTCGGCCTGGATCAGGATCACCGGCGCCGGCCGCCCCTCGTCCTGCAGCGTGGTCACCACATCCTCGATGATGCGGTTTGCATAGGCGATCTGGTCGATATAGCCCTGCCGCTCGCCGCGCTCGCGGGCCTCGGCATTGGTCAGGCAGCGCCCGTCGGTGGTGAAGACCTCCGGCCCGTGCGGCACCAGGATATGGGCGAAGACATAGACCGGCCGGCTGCGGTCCTGCCCGCCGATCGCCTTGATCTGCTCGATCTGGCGGGCGACGCGCTGGCACTGGCCGTTGTCCCAGTCGAGCCGCATGGTGAAGTTCGTGCGGGGCAGCAGCTGCGAAACGGGCAGCGCCATGGTGCGGCGCAGATACTGCAGGTTGAACTCGCTGAAGCCGAGCGGGTGGTTCTCGTCCGCCGTGGGGCTTTCGAAGGTTCCAACCCACCAGGAGCCGAACTGGAGGAAGTCGTAGCCGCGGGCCCGCAGGAAGCGGACCACCCGGGTGTCGTCCAGCATGGCGAAGATCGGATGCCAGTTGTCGGCCTTCACCCGCGGGTCGTCGGCGAGAACGTCGAGGTAATCCATGTAGAAGGTCGAGGCGAGCGAATGCCCGGTCTTGAGATAGTTGGAATGGCTGTCGGGCACGACGTAGAAGCCGCGCCGGGTGAGGAAATCGCCGATGCGCTCCTCGATGCCGAAATGCCTTTCGAGCACTTCCGCCGAGGCATAGCGGTCGAAGATGAAGTGATAGATGTCCGGCGGCCGGGCGCCGTCGGCGGCGACCTCCGCGATCTGCGGCATCGCCGCCTCGGCCGCATCGGCGTCATAGGCGGCCTGGGCATTGTCGTTGCGCCAGGCATAGGCGAAGGCCTTCCAGGTCGGGGTGACCAGCATCACCGCGGCGATGCCGATCAAGACCGCATGGACCGGCCCGAGATACCGCGCGAACCGCGCCGCGATCAGCGTCAGGACAGCGGCCGCGGCGAGCGCGAAGGGAAAGGCCCGGACCATGGCATACGTGCCGCCCAGCGCATCATTGAGCAGCCGGAGCATCTCGGTGTGGTAGAGGATGACCACCACCCAGATGCAGGCGATCACGGCGCTGGCGGCGTCGCGGCGCCGGCGCAGGGCCACCACCGCCAGCCAGACCAGCAGTGCCAGGACCAGCGTGCCGATCAGCGCCGGCACGATGTCGCCGAACGAGACCTGGATGAGGTTTCGCGACATCAGTTCGAGCACCGAGGCCGGGCCGAAGAGCAGCGCCGCGAGCGGCAACACGCCGCTCGCCCCGCCTGCCTTCGGCGGATTTCCGCCATTTCCGACGGGCAATCCGCCGCCCTTCATGATGTGATTTCCCAAAACTCACCCCTAAGACACTTTTTTCACACGACTTTCTCCGGAAGGCGTCCGGAGGCCGGCCATCCTTTCCGGAGATTCGCGAGAATCCCACCCCCTCTGCGACGCATTGATGGCAGACTTGTGTCACTTATGTGAAGTGGCTGGGAGGCGCACAGGCGACTTGTGTCACTTGTGTGAAGGGGCCGAATGCGGCATGCGTCGCCCGGGGGCGGCTTCGCTGTGCTGCCGGCGAACCAACAGGAAGGTGGGTCCAGATGCTCAAAATGACCTCGTCACTGGCATTCTTGCTCGTGATTTCGACGCTTTTCTTCGGGATGACAACATCCCAGGCCCAAGCCTATCTCGATCCCGGGACGGGCAGCATGATCCTGCAGGTGATTCTCGGCGGCTTCGCGGGCATCGCGCTGGCCGGGCGGCTCTACTGGCATCGCTTTCGGACTTTCATCGGCATGGCGCCGGCGGAGTCCCATGCCGGCGACGAGCCCGGCCATGAAGCCTCCAAGTCCCGTTCCGATCTGTGAACGAGCTGAGCGGGCACCCGGCTCCGGAGGCGCGCGTCTCCGGCCGGGAAGCCGGTCTGCGGACCCAGCGTGAGCCGGGCTCCTTCCGCGACCGCAACGGCAGCGTCTTCTATCGCGACGGCGCGATCTTCCGGAGCCTGAGCCCGGAGGCTCTGGCGAACTGGCAGCGACTGCGGGGGACCCAGTTCCTGGCGGGGCGCATGGCGGGCGGCTCCATCGTGGAGACCCGCGACGGCGACGCCGCCGTGGCGCCCGATGCGGCCGGCGTGCTCGAGCATGCGCGGATTCCCTTCGTCTCCTATCCCTACGAATGGACCTTCGGCATGCTGCAGGATGCGGCGCTGCTGCATCTCGACCTGATGCGCGACGCGCTCGCCTCGGACATGATCCTCAAGGACGCGACCCCCTACAACATCCAGTGGCAGGGCGTGCATCCGGTCTTCATCGACATCCCCTCCTTCGAGCCGCTGGGCCGGGGGCAGCCCTGGGTCGGTTACCGCCAGTTCTGCGAGCTCTTCCTCTATCCGCTGATGCTGCAGGCCTATCGGGGCCTCGACTTCCGGCCCTGGCTGCGCGGCCGGATCGATGGCATCCCGGCCGAGGACATGCAGCGCCTGATGTCGACCCGCGACCTGCTGCGCCCCGGCGTGCTGCTGCATGTGGCGGCCCAGAGCGCGCTGCAGCGCCGCTACGAGGGCGGCACGAAGGACGTGCGCGGCTCGCTGGCGGAGGCCGGGTTCGACAAGGCGCTGATCGTCAACAACGTGACCAAGCTCCGCGCGCTGGTGGCGAAGCTGAAGCCCGGCCGCGACAAGACGCAATGGTCGGATTACGACCGCAGCCATTCCTACGACGCCGCGGATCTCGAGCAGAAGGCGGCCTTCGTGCGCCGGGCGGCGGCCACGCGGGACTGGCGGCTGGCCTGGGATCTGGGCTGCAACACCGGCACCTTCTCGCGCATCGTGGCCGAGCATGCCGGTCAGGTGGTGTCGATGGACGCCGACTGGATGGCGATCGAGCACCTCTACCAGCGCGAGAAGGCTGGCGCCGGGTCGCGCAGGCTGCTGCCGCTGGTGGTCAATCTCGCGGATGCCTCGCCGAACCAGGGCTGGCGCGGCGCCGAGCGCAAGGGCCTGGCCGAGCGTGGCCGGCCTGATCTCACACTCTGCCTCGCGCTGGTGCATCACGTGGTGATTACCGCCAACATTCCCCTCGCCGACTTCATCGGCTGGCTCGCGAGCCTCGGGACCGCGGTGGTGATCGAGTTCGTCGGGCGCGACGACGAGATGGTGCAGGCGCTGCTCGCCAACCGCGAGGACCAGTATGACGATTATCACCCGGAGAACTTCCGCGCCCTGCTCGCGGAGCGCTTCGACATCCGGGCGGAGGAACCGCTGAAGGGCGGCAGGCGACAGATCTACTTCGCGGAGCCGCGGCAGGCGGCCGGCTGACCGGCCGGGCCGCGGCCATACGCCGGGGGCGACGGCACGCGCCGTCGCTCCCCGCGCCGGGCTTCGGTCACGCCTCGCCCGGCACGCCGAAGCGGGCCAGTTCCTCGAACCCGCCCCACATCATCCGCATGCCGTCGAAGGGCATCTCGCCCATGTCCTGCATGGCCGGGTCCTTCATCATCGCCTCCCAGGCGCGGTCGCAGGTCGCCTTGTCGGGCCATTCCATCCAGGAGAAGATGACCGTCTCGTCCTCCTTCTTCTTCACCGCCATGGGGAAGGAGGTCACCTTGCCGTCGGGCACGTCGACGCCCCAGTTCTCCCGCAGCGACAGGCAGCCGTGTTTCCGGAACATATCCCAGCTCTTCTCCGCCATCGCGAGATAGGCCGCGCGGTTCGCCGTCGGCACGGCCAGCAGGAATCCACTTACATAGGCCATAGGACCCTCCCCCTATTCGGACTCGTCCCGCGAGCTTGACGATGCATTAGGTTGATGTCAACGTTATTTGCGATGATGGATCCCGACCTGCCGCTTTCCGCCACCCACGAGGTGCGCGACCGCTGCCTCTGCCTGCATCTGCAGCGCGCGGCGCGAAGGCTGGCGCGGCGCTTCGACGCGACGCTGCGGCCGCATGGTCTGACCAACGGCCAGTTCTCGCTGCTCATGGCGCTGAACCGGCCGGAAGGCCCGCGGATCGGCGATCTGGTGCCGCTGCTGGGGATGGACCGCACCACGCTGACCGCGGCGCTGAAGCCGCTCGAGCGGCGCGGGCTGGTCTGCTCGGTGGCCGATGCCGCCGACGCGCGCGCGCGCCGCCTCGTCCTGACGGCGGCGGGCCTCGCCCGGCTCAAGGCGGCACTTCCGGCATGGCGGGCGACGCATGACGCCGTCGACGCCACCCTGGACGCCGGCGGCCCGGAGGGGCTGCGGCAAGCCTTGAAGCAGATCGGCTAGGTCCGGCGGCCGGGGCGCGCCCGGCGCGCCGGCATCAGCGCCCGAGGATCGCCTTCACGTAATGCTGGGTCTCGCGGTAGGGGGGCACGCCCTTGTATTGCTCCACCGCCTTCGGCCCGGCGTTATAGGCTGCCAGCGCCAAGCGCCAGTCGCCGAACTTGCGGTATTGCTGGCTGAGATAGCGCGCGCCGCCCTCGAGGTTCTGCTTGGGGTCGTGCGGGTTGACCCCGAGCAGCCGCGCCGTCTGCGGCATCAGCTGCGCCAGCCCGATCGCGCCCTTGGTGGATTTGGCGGTGGGGCGGAAGTTCGATTCCGTGCGCACCAGCCGCAGGAACAGATCCTCCGGCACACCGTGGCGCCGCGCCGCGGCCCGGGCCATGTCCTGATAGATCCCCGGCGAGCCGGTGAAGGCCGGGATGCCGCCCCATTCGTCCTCGCTCAGCCGCGACGGCCGGCGCGGCTGGCCCGCCATCGCGCCGGGCACCGGCGGGCGGATCAGCGCGCGGTATTCCGGGGTGAGATTGGACTGGCTGCTCAAGAGCCGGCTCAGGCGCGCTTCGGCGAAGGCGGGATCGCCGAGCGCAAGCAAGCAGCCGAGCGCGATCAGGATGCTCCTCATGGTCCCTCGTATCTGTTCTGCCCGCGGGCCTGGGCCCGTCTTCCCGGTTTTGGCACCGGATATGGCCGGCACTATGTCAAAAAACACAAGGCGTGTCAGCTTTCAATCTGTTCTTCACGGACCGTAGACTCTAGAAGGACGACGCTCCGAGCAACGGCCAGGGAGGTTTCGACATGGCGGGCAGCGTCAACAAGGTGATCCTGATCGGCAATCTCGGCCGCGACCCCGAGGTGCGCAGCTTTCCCAGCGGCGGCAAGGTGGTGAACCTCAACATCGCCACCTCCGAGACCTGGCGCGACCGCAATACCGGCGAGCGCAAGGAGCGCACCGAGTGGCACAGGGTCGCGATCTTCAACGAGGCGCTCGGCAAGGTTGCCGAGCAATATCTGCGCAAGGGCTCCAAGGTCTATCTCGAAGGCCAGCTCGAGACCCGCAAATGGCAGGATCAGTCAGGGCAGGATCGCTATACCACCGAGATCGTGCTGCGCCCCTTCCGCAGCGAGCTGACGCTGCTCGACGGACGCGGCGAGGGCGGCGGCTCGGAATACGATCAGGACCGCGGCGGCAGCTTCGGCGGCGAGTCCCGCGGCGGCACGGGCGGCCAGCTCGACGACGAAATCCCCTTCTGAGACCGGCGGCCCGTCGCCCGGACCAGCTTCGCGGCCCCGGGGCCGGGCATCGGGAGAAGGCCGCGGCGCGCGCTTGGCAGGGGCCGGCGCCGGGAGCGCCCGCGTGAGCCCCGGGACCGGCGCCCCTGCCCTTCCCGAGCCCTTCGCGGGCTGGTTCGCGGCGCGCGGCTGGGCCGCACATCCGCATCAGCTCGAGCTCCTCGCCCGCGCCGCCGAACCCGCGACGCTGCTGATCGCGCCGACCGGCGGCGGCAAGACGCTGGCGGGCTTCCTGCCGAGCCTGGTCGAACTCGGCCCCGCGCCGCCCCCGGGGCTGCACACGCTCTATGTCTCGCCGCTCAAGGCGCTCGCCGCCGACATCCGCCGCAATCTCGGGACCCCGCTCGCCGAGATGGCGCTGGCGATCCGCGTCGAGGACCGCACCGGCGACACCGGCGCGACCCAGCGCGCCCGCCAGCGCAGCGATCCGCCGCACATCCTGCTGACCACACCGGAATCGCTCGCGCTCATGCTCTCCTACCCGGAGGCGCCGGCGATTTTCGGGGGCGTCGCACGAGTGATCGTCGACGAAATCCATGCGCTGGCGGAATCGAAGCGCGGCGACCAGCTGATGCTCGGGCTCGCCCGCCTGCAGACGCTTTCGCCCGGCCTGCGGCGGATCGGCCTCTCCGCCACAATCGAGGACCCGCCGGCGCTGGCCGCCTTCCTCGGCGGCGGCGCGCGCATCCTCGAGGCCGACCCGGGCCCGGAGCCCGACATCACCATCCTCGACACCGGCGCGCCGCCGCCCTGGGCCGGCCAGACGGCGCGGCACGCCGCACCGGCGGTGATGGAACTGATCCGCGCCGCCACCACCACGCTCGTCTTCATCAACACCCGCGCCCAGGCCGAGCTTTTCTTCCAGGCGCTCTGGGCTGAGAACGACGAGGGCCTGCCGATCGGCCTGCACCACGGCTCGCTCTCGCGCGAGGCGCGCGCCCGCGTCGAGGCGGCGATGGTCGCCGGCGAGATCCGCGCCATCGTCGCCACCGGCTCGCTCGATCTCGGCATCGACTGGGGCAGCGTCGACCTGGTGATCCAGGTCGGCGCGCCGAAGAACGTCAAGCGGCTCGTGCAGCGCATCGGCCGCGCCAACCACCGCTACAACGCCCCCTCCCGCGCGGTGCTGGTGCCGGCCAACCGCTTCGAGGTGGTCGAATGCCGCGCCGCGCTCGACGCGGTGCGCGCCCGCGACCTCGACGGCGAGCCGCGCGGGCCGGGGCCCCTCGACGTGCTCTGCCAGCACATGCTGCTCACCGCCTGCGCCGGGCCCTTCGAGGCCGATACGCTCTTCGCCGAGGTACGCGGCGCCGGACCCTACCGCGACCTCGCCCGCGCCGATTTCGACGCCTGCCTCGAGTATTGCGCCACCGGCGGCTACGCGCTCAAGGCCTACGACCGCTGGCGACGGCTGGTGGAGCGCGAGGGCTCATGGTCGCTGCGCGACCCGCGCCGGGCGCGCATGATCCGCATGAACGTGGGCACCATCGTCGACACCGAGACGCTTTCGGTGCGGCTCAAGGGCCGCTTCGGCTTGGCCCTCGGCGAGGTCGAGGAGGATTTCGCCGCGAGCCTGGTGCCCGGCGACACCTTCCTGATCGGCGGCGAGACCGTGCGCTACGAGGGCCTGCGCGAGATGGTGGTGGAGGTCAGCCGCGCGCCGTCGCGCGCGCCGAAGATCGCGATCTTCATGGGCACCAAGCTCGCCACCTCGACCCGGCTCTCGCAGCGCGTCGTGGCCCTGCTCGCCGATCCCGCCGCCTGGAAGGCGCTGCCGCCCTACATGCGCGGCTGGCTGGCGCTCCAGGCCAGGGTCAGCCGCCTGCCGGAGCCGGGCCGTCTGCTCACCGAGACCTTCCGCCGCGGCGAGCGCGAGCATCTCTGCCTCTACGGTTTCGCCGGCCGCAACGCCCATCAGACGCTCGGGCTCCTGGTCACCCGGCGCATGGAGGCGGCGGGCCTCGACCCTCTCGGCTTCGTCGCCACCGACTATGCCCTGCTGATCTGGGGCCTCGCGCGCGTCACCGACCCCGCCGCCCTGCTCGCGCCGGGCGAGCTGCGCGAGGGGCTCGAGGGCTGGCTCGGCGAGAATGCGGTGATGAAGCGCACCTTCCGCAACGCCGCCACCATCGCCGGGCTGATCGAGAGGAACCTGCCGGGGGCGCGCAAGACCGGCCGGCAGGCGACCTTTTCCACCGACATCCTCTACGACACCCTCCGCCGCCACGATCCCGATCACCTGCTGCTGCGCATCACTCGGTCCGAGGCGGGGCGCGGGCTGGTCGATTTCGGCCGCATCGAGGAGATGCTGACCCGCGTCGCGGGGCGCATCGACGTGGTGCGCGCGCCCCATGTCACGCCGCTCGCCGCGCCGCTCCTGCTCGAGGTCGGCCGCGTTCCCATCAAGGGCCGGGCCGAGGCGCGCCTGGTCGCCGGCGCCGCCGAGGCGCTGCTGGCGGAGGCGGGGCTCGCACCCTGAGGTCGGGATCGCCCTTGCCCCGCGGCGCAAGCTCGGGCATGCCCGGGCGATGGACGAGATCCCCCTGCTTCTCGCCGGGGCCCGGCTGGTGGCCCGCTCCTCCGGCGCGCTCTGGTGGCCGGAGGAGCGGCTGCTCTGCGTCTCCGACCTGCATCTGGGAAAGTCCGAGCGCATCGCCCGGCGCGGCGGCACGCTGCTGCCGCCCTACGAGACCGCCGAGACCCTCGACCGGCTCGGCGCCGAGATCGCCCGACTCGCGCCCGCGACCGTGCTCTGCCTCGGGGACAGCTTCGACGACGTGGCGAGCGCCGGGGGCCTGGCGGAGGCCGATATGGCGCAGCTCCTGGTGCTGATGGCCGGGCGCGACTGGATCTGGATCGCAGGCAATCACGATCCCGGGCCGATCCCGCTCGGCGGCCGGCATCTCGCCGAGCATGGCCGCGGGGCGCTTCGCTTCCGCCATGCCGCGCTGGCCGAGGCCGCGCCCGGCGAGGTCTCCGGCCATTATCACCCGAAGCTCCGCCTCGCGCTCGGCGGCCGCGGCCTGTCGCGCCCCTGCTTCCTGCATGATGGTCGCCGGCTGATGCTTCCGGCCTTCGGCGCCTATACCGGCGGCCTCGACGCCGGTCGGCCGGAGTTGGCCGGGCTCTTCGGCCCGGAGGCATGCGCAATCCTGACCGGCGCCCCCTGCCTCGCCCTGCCGCTCGCCGCCACGCGGGCGCGGCGCCAAGCCGGATAGGACCGCGCCGCCGGACTTGCCGGCGCGCGACCGGTGTCGCCGGCCGCCGTCAGCCCCGTCCGATGAAGGGCATCGTCGTCGCCATGATGGTGATGAACTGCACGTTCACGTCGAGCGGCAGCGCCGCCATCTGCACCACGGTATCGGCCACATGGGTCACGTCGATGGTCGGCTCGGCCTTCAGCGTGCCGTCCGCCTGCGGCACGCCGCCGCTCATGCGCGCGGTCATCGCCGAGGCGGCGTTGCCGATGTCGATCTGGCCGCAGGCGATGTCGAACGCGCGCCCGTCGAGCGAGATGCTGCGCGTGAGCCCGGTGATGGCGTGCTTCGAGGCGGTATAGGGCGCCGAGCCGTAGCGCGGCACATGCGCCGATATCGAGCCGTTGTTGATGATCCGCCCACCCCGCGGATCCTGGCCGCGCATCATGCGGAAGGCGGCACTGGCGATCAGGAAGGCGCCGTCGAGATTGACCGAGACCACCCGGCGCCATTCCTCCCAGGTGATGTCGCCCACCAGCGTGGTGCTCACATTGCTGCCGGCGTTGTTGAACACCACGTCGAGCCGCCCGAAGCGCTCGCCGATGGTGCGGAAGAGCGCCTCCACCGATTGCGGATCGGTGACGTCGCAGGGCACGCCGAGGCAGCGCGCGCCGGCCTCTCCGAGGGCCCCCTTGGCGGCCGCGAGCTTCTCCGGTCCGCGCGCCGCCAGCACGACCTGATGGCCGGCCCGGGCGAAGGCGCCGGCAGTGGCCGCCCCGATGCCCTGGCTCGCGCCCGTGACCAGCACGATCTTCGCCTCGCTCATTCGTCCCCTCCCCCGACAATTTCGCCGCGCCGCCAGGGCGCGAGCCAGCCCAGACCGTCCTCGGTCCGTCCCGCGGGCCGGTATTCGCAGCCCACCCAGCCCTCGTAGCCCACCGAATCCAGCACGTCCATCAGATGCCCCAGCGCGAGCTCGCCCCGGTCCGGCTCCTCGCGGTCGGGGACGCCGGCGATCTGCACATGGCCGATCACCGGCGCCAGCGCCTCGATGCGGCGCGTCAGGTCGCCTTCGGAGATCTGCGTGTGATAGAGGTCGAACTGCAGCTTCAGGTTCTCCGCCCCAACCGCCTCGATCACCCGCAACGCCTCGTCGCTGGACGCAAGATGGTAGCCGGGCATGTCGCGGGCATTGAGCGGCTCGATGGTGAGGACCATGTCCGGCGCCGCCGCCGCGGCCCGCCGCAGGTTCGCCACGAAGGTGGCGCGCGCCGCCGGCCCCGTGGCGATGCCCGCCATGACATGCAGCCGCCCAGGGCGCAGCACCCGCGCATAGTCGAGCGCCTGCGCGAAGCTCCGTTCGAAACGGGCCTCCTCCCCCGGCAGCGCCGCGAACCCGCGTTCGCCCGCCGCCCAATCCCCCGGCGGCGCGTTGAAGAGCGCGAGCGCGAGCCCCGCGGCGTCGAGGCGCTCGCGCAGGATCCCGGCCGCCTCCGCATAGGGAAAGAGGAACTCCACGCCCTCGAATCCCGCCGCCGCGGCCGCGCCGAACCGATCGACGAAGGCCCGCTCGGTGAAGAGCATCGTCAGGTTGGCGGCGAAACGCGGCATCCGTGGGCTCCCCTTCGCAATCCCGGCTTCACAGGGCCGATTCGACGACCTCGGCCGAAGGCGCCCGGCGCGCCTGCTGCCGTTCGATCAGCCAGATATAGAAGCCGCTCGCCACCACGATCCCGGCGCCGGCCATTACCCAGCCGTCCGGCGCATCGCCGAAGATGATCCAGCCCGAGGCGGCCATGAAGACGATCTGCACATAGACGAAGGGAGCGAGCACCGAGGCCGGCGCGAAGCGATGCGCCACCGTCAGGAGCTGATGCCCGCCCCAGCCGAAGACCCCGATCAGCGCCAGGGCAAGCCAGCCCGGGGCGTCGGTCGGCCAGTGCCAGTCGCCCAGGGCCAGGGGCGCGGTGCCCAGCGTCGCGATCAGCGCGGCGTAGAATTGCAGCGTCGCGGTGCTTTCCCGCCCGGCCAGCCTCCGGGTCAGGATCGAATAGAGCGCGACGCACACCGAGGCCACCAGCGAGAGCAGCATCGCCCAATGGGCGCTGCCCGAGAGCGGCCTGGTGACCACCAGAATGCCGATGAAGCCGACGCCGATCGCCATCCAGCGCCGCGGCCCGACGCGCTCGCCCAGCATGGGGATCGACAGGAGGCAGACCCAGAGCGGCGAGGTGAAGAGGATCGCGGCGGTTGTCGCCAGCGGCAGATAGCTCAGCGCCCAGAAGTTCGTCACCGTGCTGGCGAGCAGCGCCCCGCCGCGCAGGAGTGCCGTGCCGCGGTTCTCCGTGCGCCAGAGCCCCTCGCCGGCCATGAAGGCGAGCACGAGCACCAGTGCGAGATGCCCCACGTAGCGGGAGAAGACCAGCTGCGGGATCGGTAGCCCCGCCTGGACCAGCCATTTGGCGCAGGTATCCACCCCGGTGAAGATCAGCAACGCCACCAGCGACAGCAGGATCGCCGCGAGCCGGCGGTCCGCAAGCGGCGGGACGGTACTTACCGCCATATCGGCCCCGACCCGCAACCGAAACCGCCCGGCGATCTCGCCCCTGCAATCATCCGCGACGCGGTCCCTGAATCAGAAACAATGGCCAAGATGGATCATCAATGGCCGCCGATGTCGAGGCGATTCGCCCCCTCGCTCCCCGGCCCGCCGGGGCCGGAGCCGGGCGCCGATTCAGCCCGCGGGGCGTCCTCCGATCACGCCGACCGTCCAGGACGCGGTCTCGCCGAGAAGGCGCGTCATCACGGTGTTGAAGGCCGAGACCACGGTCAGCGGATCGTCGTTCGCCGCGATCGCGCTGGCCGCGAAGCTGCGCCGCGCCAGGGTGCGGCCGTCCACGTCGCGCGAGAGCGTCAGGTTCAGCCGCACCACGACCGCGAGCCCGCCGCTGTCACCCGCAGGCATCACCTCGGCCTGGAAAGCCTCGATGTCGGTCTGGAGCACGTAATCCGGGAGGGGGCCGGCGGTCTGCGACGTCACGAAGCCGATGCGCCCGGTATTGGCCAGCGAGCGTACCAGGAGCGACTGCACGTGCAGGGGAAGCTCGTCCACCCAGCGCGATGCCGGCAGGAAGGCGATCTGCAGCGGGTTCGGCTTGACCATGATGCGGTCGGAGGCGATGGCCGCAGAGGCGGTCGGCACCGCGACATAGAGCGTGCGCCCCGAAGGCGCGCCCGAGCCGCCCGCCGGGGGCAGCGGCAGCATCTCGAAGGTGTCGAGGGAGCGTGCAGCGGAATCGAGCGAGGAGACCGCGGCGCATCCCGCGACCAGCGGCAGGATCAGGGCCAGGGCGAGGGCGCGAAGCCCGCGGAACAGGGTCATGGGCGCCTCACCTCCTGAAATCCGGCGGCTGGTTGCCCAGCAGGAACCGCGCCGGATCGCGCTCCAGCCGCGTGGCGATGCGCTCGAGGCTCGCCACCAGCGACCGGGCCTCCTGGGTGAAGCGCACGAATTCCGGCAGCCCGGTCTGGGCGAAGCTCTGCACCCCCGGCGCGCTGGCCGCGACCACGGCGTCGATGCGCTCGACCACGTCGCTCGCCCGGGCCATCGTGGCGCGCAGCTCGGCCGTCACCGCCGGCAGGTCGGCGGCGACGTCCGAGACCGCGGTGCCGAGTTCCGAGGCCGCCGTGCGGATGCTCTCGGCGGTCGGGGCGACCTCCTCGTCGATGATGCGATTGGCGCTGGTGAAGGTGCCCTCGGCGGCGGTCAGCGCGGCTTCCGCTGCGCCGATCGCGGCATCGATCCGGCCGAGGGTCGCGTTCGCGTCCTGGAAGGTCTCGGTCGCCGCGCTCAGCGCCGCCTCCGCCTCCTGGGAGAGCGGCGCGAGGCGGCCGGTGAAATCCGTCAGCTCGTCGCCGACCGTGCCGATGACCCGGTTGGCGGTGTCGCTCGCCGAACGGATGTCGGCGACGATGCCCGGCACGTCGTCGGTCACCACCCGGCCGATGGCCGCGATCGAGACATCGGCCCTGGCGAGCGTCGCCCGCGCCTCGGCGACCAGCGCCGCCCCGTCGCCCTCGATGAGCGTGCCGGCGGTGTCGGTCGCGGTCGTGATCGAATTCAATGCCGCATCGGCCCCGGAGAGCGTGGTGTCGAGCCGCGCCAGCGTCCCGCGCGCGTCCGTCAGCGCCGCGGTGGCGGTCGTCAGCACCTCGTCGGCGTTCCGCGACAGAGGCTCGAGACTGCCGGTGAAGGCGGTGACCTCGTCGCCCACCGTGCCGATCACCCGGTTGGCGGTCCCGGCGGCCGCGCGCAGATCCGCCATTGCTCCCGGCAGGTCGTTATCGACCACCTGCCCGATCGTGTCGAGCGCGCTGTCGGCCTTGGCGAGCGCGTCGCGGGCCTCGGCGACCAGCGTCACCCCGTCGCCGTCGACCAGTTGGTCGAAGCTGTCGGAGGCTTCCTCGACCGCCTTCAGCGCCGAATCGGCATTGGCCAGCGTGGTGTCGAGCGCTGAGAGCGTGGTCTTGAGCTCCACCAGCCGCGCATCCGCGGTCTGCCCCACCGCCCCGAAGCTCGCGAGCACCGAGCGCAGCTCGCCCTCGATCCCGTCGATCGCATCCCTCAGGCTCACCACCGTCGCGTCGAGTTCGGTCACGAGCTTCGGGATCTGCTCGCGGATCAGCCCCTCGGCACCCTCGAAGGCGCTGCCGGCCTTGCCGAGCGCCTCGGTGGCCGTGGTCAGCGTGGTCTTCGATTCCGCGAAGGCCTCGCGCACTACCGTCATGGTCTCGTCGGCGCCATCGAGCGCGGTCTGCAGGGACTTGCTGATCGGGTCGAGTCGGTCGGTGAAGGCCGAGATCTGCGAGGTCGCCGAGGCGACGGTCCTGGTGATCGAGGAGAAATCGTTCAGCGCCGCGTCGAGCCGCCCGGAGGCGTCGTCGAGGTTCTTCAGGATGCCCGCGACATAGGCCTGGTTCTCGCCGCCGGTGAAGGCCTGGATGTCCTTGATGACCTTGAGCGCCTCGCTCAGCAGATCCGGCGCGTCCTCGCTGAGCTGGTCGACCAGCGAGCGCTGGCCGACGATCAGCGGCACCCCGCCGTCCGCGCCGACCAGCGGCTCGGAATCGCCGGTCCCGCCGCTCAGCGCCACATAGGAAACCCCGGTCACGCCCTGCGAGCGCAGCTGCGCGGTGGTGTTCTTCAGGATCGGCGTCTTGGCATCGACCTCGATGCGGACCCGGACTTTGCTCGGATCCTTGTCGTAGAGGTTCAGCGAGACGACCTGGCCGACCGACAATCCGTTGAACCGCACATCCGCCGCCTGCGACAGGCCCGAGACATCGTTGAAGAGGATATCGTAATGGTCGTACTGCCGGTCCACCTGCACGCTGGCGAGCCAGATGAAGAAGACGAACCCCGCGACGATCCCGAAGAGTGTCACCGCGCCGATCAGCACGTAATTGGCGCGCGTCTCCATCGCTCAGGCGCGCCCCAGCGCGGCGCGCGCCCGCGGCCCGTGGAAATACTCGCGCACCCAGGGGTCGTCGACCTCGAGCATGTCCTGCATGGTTCCGGTCACCAGCACCTTCTTCTGCGACAGCACCGCAATGCGATCGGCGATCGCATGCAGGCTGTCGAGATCATGTGTAACCAAAAACACCGTCAGGCCAAGCGCATCCGTGAGCTTGCGGATAAGCTCGTCGAAGGCTGCGGCGCCGATCGGGTCGAGCCCCGCGGTCGGTTCGTCGAGAAAGACGATCTCCGGATCGAGCGCGAGCGCGCGCGCGAGTCCCGCCCGCTTGCGCATGCCTCCCGAGAGCTCGGAGGGGAACTTCGGCCCGGCGTCGGGCGGCAGCCCCGCCATCGCCACCTTGAGCGCAGCGAGCGCTTCGCGGACCGGGGCACCGATATGCAGCTGCTCTCGCATCGGCGCCTCGACGTTCTCCTGCACGCTCAGCGCCGAGAAGAGCGCGCCGTCCTGGAACATCACCCCCCAGCGCCGCTCGATTGCGGCGCGTTCCGCCTCGCTGGCGTGCAGCACGTCCGTCCCGAAGACCCGCACGCTGCCCGAATCCGGCTGCTTCAGGCCGACGATCGCGCGAAGCAGCACCGACTTGCCGGTGCCCGAGCCGCCGACCACGCCCAGCACCTCGCCGCGGTAGACGTCGAGGTCGAGCCCCTTGTGCACCACATGCGTCCCGAAGCGCGTCACCAGGCCCCGCACCTCGATGACCGCTTCGCGCGGCGCCTCGGTCACAGGCCCACCAGCGCGTAAAAGATCGAGAAGCCCGCATCCGCCACGATCACCAGGAAGATGGCGAGCACCACCGATTTCGAGGTGAGCCGGCCGAGCGATTCCGCATTGCCCTCGACCTTCAGCCCCTCGTAGCAGCCGATCAGCCCGATGAGCACGGCGAAGAACGGCGCCTTGATCAGCCCGGTGACGTAGTGGCTGGCGTCGGTGGCGTTCAGCAGCCGCGCCTGGAACATGCCCGGCGAGATCCCGAGCTCGATCCAGGACATCAGCGCGCCGCCCACGAGCCCCATGATGTCGGCGACGAAGCCCAGGATCGGCAGCATGACCACCAGCGCGAGAATGCGCGGCAGCACCAGCACCTCGATCGGATCGAGGCCGAGCGTGCGCATGGCGTCGATCTCCTCGCGCATCTTCATCGAACCAATGGCAGCGGTGAAGGCCGAGGCCGAGCGCCCGGCCACGATGATCGCGGTCAGCAGGATCCCCAGCTCGCGCAGGATCGAGAGCGCGATGAGATCGACCACGAAGATCTCCGCCCCGAACTGCTGGAGCTGGGTCGCCCCCTGGAAGGCGAGCACGACGCCGATGAGGAAGGCCATCAGCGAGACGATCGGCACCGCGTTCAGCCCCGCCTCCTGCATGTGATGCACCAGCGAGGTGAAGCGCAGCCGCCCGGGATGGAGGAAGAGCGCCGCGATCCGCGCCATCACCGCCCCGAGCAGGGCGGTGAGCTCGACGAGCGTCAGGCCCGCGGCCACCGTAGCCTCGCCGAAATCCGCAAGCCGGTCCCGCAATCCCGGCCGGGGCCGGTCCGGCAGCGGCCCCTTCGGCAGGCTCGCCTCCACCGTCTCGAGCAATTCGTTCTGGGTCCGGCTGGCGCCGGCGAGCCGAGTCTCGACGCCGTCGGCCGCCAGGCGCCGGCGCAGGTCGGCGATCATCCACGCCCCGGCGGTGTCCAGCCGCTCCACGCGGCGGAGGTCGATCACCGCCGGCCCCGGCCCGGCGACGGCGTCGAGCCTGGCGCGCAGCCCCTCCACCTGCGCGATCAGGACCTCCCCGACCAGCGCGATCACGGTCTCCCGGCCGTCGGTGTCGATCTCAACGCGCGCGTCGGTCACTTGGCCCCGCTGGATGATGCTGGCGCGATAAGACCACGCCGGCCCCGCCCCGGCAACAGAAGGCAGTCGGTGCCGCGATGCCGGTCGCACCGCTGGAAAAGCACGGGCGGGAGGCTCGACGTCTCGGTGCGCCGATCCGACCGGATTTCTGTCAGGCCGCCACGCCGGCGGCGTTGCGCACCCAGCCCACGATGGCCTGCGCCTGCTGCGCCCCGGCCTGGCGGGCGATCTCGCGCCCGCCTCGGTATAGGATCAGGGTCGGGATGCCGCGGATGTTGCGTCCTTGGGTCGCCCGCGGATGCGCCTCGGTGTCGATCTTGGCGAGCCGCGCCCGGCCGCCGAGCGCCGCGGCCGCCCTGACGAATTCCGGCGCCATCATCCGGCAGGGCCCGCACCAGGGCGCCCAGAAATCGACCACCAGCGGCACCTCATCGGTCCGCGCCGCCTTGTCGAGCACCACCGGGTCGAGCTCGCGCACGGCAGGCTCCATCAGCCCCGCGCCGCAGGTGCCGCATTTCGGCCGGGCGTCGAGCCGGTCGGCCGGCACCCGGTTCACCTGTCCGCAATCGAGACAGACCAGCTTCACGCCCGCCGCCATCTCCGGC
The DNA here is from genome assembly GCF_036846665.1 of Amaricoccus sp. Classification (NCBI taxonomy): domain Bacteria; kingdom Pseudomonadati; phylum Pseudomonadota; class Alphaproteobacteria; order Rhodobacterales; family Paracoccaceae; genus Amaricoccus; species Amaricoccus sp. The sequence goes on from NZ_DAIUBO010000018.1 coordinate 25,323, forward strand.
ACCTTTCCGCTTCGGAATTTCCCTCCGCCCCGATGTAGGGAATGCCCCGAAACGGTCAAGCCCACCGGTGCAGTCATGACAACGGGTTAGAAGGAGAGCCCCCAATCCTCCGCCGCCGTCTTCATCGGGAAGGCGCTCCCATCCGGCAGCGTGACCACGCCGAGCACATCCACGACCAGCGCCAGCGACAGGCCGATCAGCCCGTATTCGACCTGGTTGTCACCCCGGGTCGAGGTCGATCCTCCATTCCGTCGTGCCGCTGCGGTGGAACGCGCTCACCCGCTCGAGCTCGGTGCCGGCCGTATCGGATCGCGTGTCGACGCAGATCGCCTTGAGGAACTCGAGGATCGCGATCAGGTCCTTGTCGTCGAAGCCCTCGGGAAGCTGTCCCTTCTCCGCGACCAGGGACGCCGCCCCGACGCGCAATCCGCCCAAGTTGCCCTTCCGGGCGGCCTCGATTCCGTGGCTGAGCGGGGAGTCGGGGATGATGAAGTCGTCCGCCATCTTTCCCTCCGGTACGATGCGTGCCGAAGAGGAAGCCGGATCGGCCGATGGACATGAACGAACGCAATCAAGCCCTACTGACCGCTCGCGGCCAGGGGAGCGACCGATCGGGCCTCGGGGCCACAATCAATGGCAGTATGGTACGGGCAATCGCCCCGCCATTCACGAATGCCATCCGGGACCGGTAGCCCCTATCGCCTGGGCGCGGGCGGGAGCGGCGGCACAGGCGTCGTCGCCGACTCAGGCCCCGACAGGTGGGCGCGATGCCGCGCCTGCCTGTCGGGGCGGGATCGTCCGGCCGGTGCCATGGCGACCGGCCTGCACCGGCACCGAGGGTGCCGCGCGCTCAGCCCTCGTATTTGAAGGAGAGCGCCACGCGGGTGCGGAACGCCGCGACCTTTCCGTCCTCGACCTTCATGTCGAGCTTCGTCACCTCGGCCACCCGGAGGTCGCGCAGCGAGCCGGCAGCGGTCTCCACAGCCTTGCGACCCGCGTCCTCCCAGGACACCTCGCTCACCCCGACCACATCGACGATCCTGTAGACGCCATCTGCCATGCGAATCCCTCCTATGCTTTGTGCCCGTAGCGGGCCGGCCGATCCTAGCAGCACCGATCGGGAAATGCTCGTGTTCCGTCGGCGTGAGCCCGGGATCGGTTTTCCCCGGCACGAAGAGGCCGGAACGGGACCCAGCCGGCTCCTGTCGGTCGCGCCGTCGACCTAGGCGACGAGGCGCGCCGTGAACTCGACCAGCCGCCTTGCCTGATACGCGACGGCGGCGCGCCCCTTGTCGTCGAAGCCCCCGGCGGTGGTAGAATAGCCATAGGGATTGCCACCAGCCTCGAAGAGCGACGGATCGGTGTAGCCGGGCGGCACGATGATCGCGCCCCAATGCATCAGCGTCGTGTAGAGGCTCAGGATCGTCGCCTCCTGACCGCCATGGGGGTTCTGCGCGCTGGTCGTGGCGGTCGCGGTCTTGTTGGACAGCTTGCCGGCCTGCCACAATCCGCCGAGCGTGTCGATGAAGGCGCGCAGCTGGCTGGCGGAAACCCCGTATCGGGTCGGACAGGAGAAGAAATAGCCGTCCGCCCATTCCATGTCCGCGGGGCCGACCTCGGGAATGTCGGCCATTTTCTCGAGCTGGGCCTTCCAGGCCTCCTGGCCCTCGACCACCGCCTTCGGGGCGGTTTCGGCGACCCGGAGCAGGCGGACCTCGGCCCCCGCTGCCCCGGCGGCCTCCGCGGCCGCAGTGGCGACGGCATGGTTGGTGCCGTAGGTGGAATAGAAGATGACGGCGATCTTCGGCTGGCTCATCCAAGCGCTCCATTGTCCGGGGACAGCCTTCCGGCTGCGTCGAGGAAAACCTAGGTCCCGGCCCGGAATGGGCAAGGGAGCGCGTCTTATCGGATCGTGCTTCTTGCCGCGGTTGCCTACGCCCTCGATCTCCGTGAATTTTCGGGCCTGCATGTATATGCCCAGGATCGCGTCGATCCGCACCTGACCGCCTTCGCCATCGCCCGGAACCGGCTGATCCGGCGGGAGGAATATCCGCGCATCGTCGGTGCGTGCCCCGTGCATGCACGGTGCATGGAACGCGCATCCGCCCGCCGGCCCGAACGGATCGATGCGCGCCCGCCAACCCCCGCCCGCCGGTTTTTCTTGTGAATTGCGGCAGAATCGGGCATAAGCCCCGCGCTACGTTACGACAATCGACCCGCTGTCTCCGATTTCGGCTTCAGTCTCTCGATCTTGCTCTGACTGCGCCGGGCTGCCGCAATCCTGCGGGCAGCGACTAGACAGGAGACACCACGGATGGCCAAAGGCACCGTGAAATGGTTCAACGCCACCAAGGGCTTCGGCTTCATTCAGCCCGAAGGCGGCTCCAAGGACGTGTTCGTCCACATCTCCGCGGTGGAGCGCGCGGGCCTCACCCATCTCGATGATGGGCAAAAGGTCACCTTCGACCTCGAATCCGGCCGTGACGGCCGCCAGTCCGCCGCCAATCTCGCGCTGGCCGACTGAACCGACTTCCCGGGCGGCGCGCTGCGGGCGCGCCCCCGGACCATCCCAGTCCCGAAAAACAGCCTGTCGAACCAGCGGATTGCGGTCCGCCGCTAAACTCGTTCGACCCTGAGCCGTCCTGCCGGGAACGGCCGCAGCAGCGCCCCGGCATCGCCACCGGCCTCACCCAGCCAGAGCGGCCAGTCCGCCGGTTCCAGAATCGCCGGCATCCGGTGATGCACCACCGCGACATCCACATTCGGCTCGGTCGTCACCGTCGCGAGGCTGCGCAGCACCGCGCCGCCGGGCGCCGTCCAGAGATCCCAGATCGCTGCGAAGGCCAGCAACCCGGCCTCCCCCGAGATCGCCCAGCGCGTCTTGCGCCGGGCGGTCCCGGTCCATTCGTACCAGCCACTCACCGGCAGGATGCAGCGCCGCAGATCCGCGAAGGCCGATTTCACGAAGAGCGTCTCGGCGCGCGCATTGACGATCGTCTCCAGCACCGGGCGCCCGCGCGCATTGCGCCGCCCCATCGGGATCATGCCCCAGCGCATCGCCACCAGCCGCCGCCCCTCCTCGCCGACGACCGCCGTCACCGTCTCGCCTGGCGCGACGTCGACCCGCGCCCCGCCCTCGGTCATGCCTCCTACATCCGCACCGAAAGCCGCCGCGATCTCGGCAACAGTCGCCGTAAGGAAGAAACGCCCGGGCATTCCCGTCTATCCGCCAGACAATGGCCCGCGCAGAAGCGGCATCAGCGTCGCCATTTCCGGACCTGAGCTTCGCCCGGTAAGCGCCTGGCGCAGCGGCATGAAGAGCGACTTCCCCTTTCGGCCCGTCGCCGCCTTCACCCGCCCGGTCCATTCCGCCCAGGTCGCGCCGTCCCAGGGCCACGGCGGCAGCAGCGCCACCGCTTCGGCCACGAAGGCCGCATCGGCCTCCTCGACCGCCGGGGCGAATTCCCCCCGGCAGACCGCCCACCAGCCGGCAATCTCCTCCCGCTGCGCCACGTTGCCGCGGATCGCCTCCCAGAAGGCGGGCGCGAGGTCGGGCGGGACGCCGAGGCTGGAAAGGGTCCCCGCGATCTCCCCGTAGTCCATCCGGTGCAGCACCCGCGCGCTCAGGGCTTCCAGCTCGGCGGGATCGAACCGCGTCGGGGAGGCGCCGAAGCGCGCAAGCTCGAAGCCCGCGACCACCGCCTCGAGGCTCGATCGGAGCTCCACCGGATCGCCCGAGCCCAGCCGCGCCATGAGCGAGACCAGCGCCATGGGCTCGATACCCGCCCCCC
>NZ_DAIUBO010000019.1:0-29028 GCF_036846665.1 Amaricoccus sp.
CGATGCCGAAGAGGTCTGCGACCGGAACGGGCCGCGCCAGATTCTCGCCCGTGAGTCCGAGCGCCTGTCGTGCGGCGCGGGTGGCGCCGATCACCAGTTCGTCGCTGTCGATCGCGATCAGCCCCCCGCCGTTCTTGTCGGTCCCGGGGGCCACGAGCACCCGCGCATCGGGGAAGGCCAGCCGAAAGGTCTCCGCCTCGATGCGCCGCGCCGCGTCCTGAACCGCAACCGCGATCAGCCCGATGAAAGCCTCGGTGAGATCGGCACGGCAGGACGAGACGTCGAGCGCTGCCGCGAGCCGCCCCTCGTGATCGAATATTGGCGCAGTGGTGCAGCTGAGGTCAGTGTTGCGGGTGAAGAAGTGCTGGTCGCGGTGGATGGAGAGCGGGCGCTGCTCCACAATGCAAGTCCCGATGCCGTTGGTGCCTTCGGCCGCCTCGCTCCAGACCGCTCCGGTCCACAGCCCCCAGCCCTCGAACGTCGGATCGTCAGACGCGGCGCCGCGGCGGTCGACCGGTACGCCCTCGCGGTCCGCCAGTAGGATGCAGCAGCTTACGCCGCCAACCGCCTGGAACAGCCGGTCGAGGCTCCCCTGCGCGGCATGCACCAAGAGATCCACCCGCTCGCGGGCGACGCGCAACTCGCCCTCGCTCAACCGCCGGGGCGGCTTGCGGTCCGCCGGGTCGAGCCGGTGCAGGGTCGAAGACCGCCGCCAGGAAGCAGCCAGCGAGGACCGCGCCGGCGCATCGCTTTCGATCGCGGCCAGTACTCGGTCAGCGTGGGCGCCCGGATTAACTCCGCGCATCTCCCTCCCTCCGAGCGGTCACCTAGGGTATCCGCGCATATCCGATGCCTGAACATGGAAACTTTGTCCACCGCGCATGCGAACAACTCACAACCCGGGAGACCCCAGTTCGGCGCGGCCCCAATCGCGGGGAAAGGCCAATCTGGCGAACGCCAGCGGACCAAGGGGGGATATGATCCTTTGACCAGCTCTCGAACGCGCGAGTTCAGCGCTACTGCGAAACCTAGAGCACTTTCCGAGCCGCGTGAATCGACGGGGATTCCCAGAGACGTTGGGTTCTGATTCAAGTTGCGTGCTGGGGATGACCGCCATGGCGATTATGGCGGCAACGGAGATGATCCTCCCGCGCTGGCGCACCTTGAGGTAGGTCGCGTCGAGCCAGAGGTAGGGCCAGTCGGCGGCGATCGGCCGGTCAAAGAACTCCCGCACCCGCTCGTCAATGTCCTTGCACAGCTTCGACCCGGTGCTCTTGGAGATGCCGGTCAGCCCCATGGCCTGCACAAGGTCGTCGACCCGGCGCGTCGAGACGCCGCCGATCCAGGCCTCCTGGATCACCGCGACCAGCGCCTTTTCCGACGTCCGGTGCGGCTCCAGGAGGCCCGGGAAGTACGAGCCCTGCCGCAGCCTAGGCCCCCGCAGGTTCAGCGCGCCGAGGCGTGTCTTCAGCTCGCGAGCGCGATAGCCGTTGCGCCAGTTCTGGCGGCCGTCGCCGCGCTCGTAGCGGCCGGCGCCGACCACGCCCTCGACGTCGTGCTCCATCAGCAGCTGCAGCACCGCCTCGGTGACGGCGCGCAGGAAATCGCCGTCATCATGCTTTTGCAGCAGCTCGATCAGCGGCAAGGTAGATTCGGTCATCGGGGTCTCCATCGGCCCGTGGTTGAAGTCCGCAAACTCCACCAAAACCGACGCCCTCGATGGCCACCCCGGATCACACCGCCGACGCAGCGCGAATTTCCACCACGAGTTCGGACGCTAACCTAGCGCGGAGCTCGGGATGCGTCGGGATGTTAGCTTGGGCCGATCTGGTGGGCTCAGTACAATCTGATCGTCGCGCTTCCGCGCCAGCTACCGTGCTGCTGGCGAAATTCCGACATTAGCTGCGCCTATTGCGCATCCCATGAAAAAGCTCGTTTGCCGAATCCGGATGGATCAACGGAAAATTCCGCGCGGCTATCCGAGCGGCTAGCGGCGGAATGGCCACAAAGGGGGGGAACATGATCCACACAAAAACAGTCTCCGGGTTGGCCGTCGCCTTGGCGATGCTCGTTCCTGCCGCGTCCCGCGCAAGCGAAGATAGCTACAAGCTGGTGCTCACGAGCGAGGCCGGCGACCGGAATTCACCCGTGGGCGAGGCGATGCGGACCTGGGCGTCGCTGATCAATGAAAAATCGGATGGCCGCATCGTTGCGGACGTATTCTATCAGGGCGAACTCGGTGGCCAACAGGAACTGTTCGACCAGTTGGTCAAGGGCAACATCCACCTGATGATCACCTGGCCACAGACCTCCTACGATCCTCGGATCGGGGTGAACTATGTTCCGTATCTGGTGATGGGCTGGGAAGACGCGGTGGTCTCGTTCGGGGACGACGGCTGGGTGCGCAAGTTGATGGATCCGGTCTACGCCGACATCGGCATGAAGTATTTCGGTCCCTTTCCCGAGGGCTTCGGCGGCATTGCCACCAAGAACCGCTACGCGACGAGCTATGAGGAGGCTCAGGGACTCAAGGTACGGTCGCAGCCGATCTTCCCGTTGCCGCAGACGGTCCAGGCAATGGGCTTCGATGCCGTTCCGATCGACTGGGCGGAGGTCTACACCTCTCTCCAGACCGGCGTCGTCGATGGCGATTCCTCAAATGTGATCTATTGGGACTACGAGTATTTCCGCGATCAGCTGGATTACTTTGTCCAAACTTCGCACAACTTTTCCTCGTATTCGCTTCTGATGAGCGCCAAGACATGGGACGAACTGGACGCCGAAGATCGTGAAATCATTGAATCCTCTGCGCGCGAGGTGATCGCGCAGCAGTTCAGGGCTGCCAAGGCGGAAGACGACAAGTGGATTGCGGCCGCACAGGAGTTCGGGATGGAGTACATCATTCCAACACCCGAAGAGAAGGCCGCCTGGGTCGAGCGCGTCCGCAACGAAGTCTGGCCGCAGGTCGAAGAGGCTCTGGGCCCGGAAATCATGGACACCATCCGTGCCAACGCGACCGTTCCGGACGCGGACACGACGATGCGGGATGCGGGTACGGCCATGCCGGAAGCTGATGCGGCCGAGCAAGAATAAATAATCGCTGATCGCGGGCACGCGCGGCGTACCCGCGGTTCCTTCTTCACTCCAACACAGAGAGGGCGGCGCGGTGGGGCTGTTCAAGATCCTCGATTCTATTCTCATGCGAATAATGCGGCCGGTCGTCGTGGTGATCGGCCTGGCGGTGGCGTTCATGCTGGCGGCAGGCATCTTCAGCCGGTCCGTCCTGGGTACTCCCGTCTTCGGTCTCGAGGAGATCATGCTCCTCGCGATCATGTGGTTCTACATGCTCGGGGCATCTCTGGCATCGCGCGAACGCTCGCACCTGACCGCGGATTTCGTGAAGATCTTCTCCAGCAACCCCAAGGTCTGGCGGGCCGCCGCCATTGTCGCCACCGCCATCTCGCTGGTGGTCGCGGTGATGATGGTGGTGTGGTCCTGGGACTTCTTCGCGTTCGGCGTCGAACGCAATCAAAAGACGCCGGTCTTCGGCATTCCGTGGTGGGTGTCCCAGTCCAGCCTTCTCTTCGCCTCCGTGCTGTTCGTGGCCTACCTCGTCCGCGACCTGATTCAGGAGATCAGGGGCGACGCATCGATCACATCCGGCGATCCGCTGGCAGAAGTGGAGTAGTCGCAATGGTCGCCCTGATCGCAATCGTGGCCGTCGTCGTTCTGATGATGATCGGCGTGCCCGTCGTCTTCTCGTTCGCCGCAATGACGCTGATCCTCACGCTCCTCTACGGCGTGGACGTGTCCTTCGTCATGACGACCGGATTCTGGTCGGTGAACTCGGTGATCCTCCTGGCGCTGCCACTCTTCGTGATGACCGGCTACCTCATGCAGACGGGCGGGATCGCCCGGCGGCTGGTAGAGTTCGTCGAGGCTCTGGTGGGCAAGTCGCGCAAGGGTATGGGAACGTCGATGATCGTTTCCTGCGGCATCTTCGGGGCCATTTCCGGCACCGCCTCGGCCGCCGTCGCCTCCATCGGTGCCATCATGATCGACCCGATGGAACGCCACGGCTATTCCCGGGGCTATACCAGCGCCCTGCTGGGGATCGCGTCGCTCCTAGGGCTGCTGATCCCGCCCTCGATCACGATGATCCTCTATGCCGTCGTCACCCGCCAGTCCGTTGCCGCCTGCTTCCTGGCGACCATCGGACCGGGCATCCTGCTGATGATCATGCTGGCCGTCCTGAACAGGATACACGTGGCGCGAAAGATTCCCGGAGAAGATGTCGCGATGCCATGGTCCGAGCGGTTGAGCGAAACGGCCTCTACCGGATGGAAGGCCCTCCCCGCTCTGATGCTTCCGGTCATCATCCTGGGCGGAATCTACGGCGGCTTCTTTACCCCGACCGAAGCCGCAGCCATCGCCGTCGTCTATTCCATCCCGGTTGGTCTCTTTGTCTATCGCGAACTGACTCCGCGCAAGATCGCCGAGGCAGTGATCCATGCGGCGACGACGACCGGCGTCATCATGATCATCCTGGTCTTCTCGTTTGTCGCCAGCCGGATCTTCACCCTGGAGCGCGTTCCACAGCAGTTGACGGATTTTCTGCTGGGCGCATTCTCCAGTCCGATCCTGATCCTGCTCGTGGTCAACGTCTTCCTGGTGCTGATCGGCATGATCATGGATGACGTCAGCGTCATCGCGATCATCAGCCCGATCATGGTGCCGGTCATGGCCGAGATCGGCGTGGATGCCGTGCACTTCGCCGCGATCATCGGCACCAGCGTGGTGATCGGCGCCAACTCCCCGCCCATGGCGCCCATCTTGTTCATGGCCTGTCGGGTCGGAAAAGTCGGCATGTCGGAGGTGATGAAGCCAGCGTTCTTCTTCATGGCCTTTGCCGCCTTCCCGGTGATGCTGGTCACCACGTATTGGTCGCCTTTGGCGCTGACCCTGCCACGGCTGTTGGGTTTCATGGAATAGAGGGCGCCAGAATCGTGATACGACAAGGGGCCTCCGCGCTGCGGTGGTCCACGCTCGCCGGGGTCTCAGCGCTCCCGGCCATTCACTCTCAGGAGCTTCTGGATGGACCGCCGAAATGACGTTTAGACTTACACTCGAGGGGATATACACGCCGATCGTGACCCCGATGCGCGCGGACGGATCGTTCGACCTGGACGGGCTTGCCGACGTAGTGGAGCACCTGGTCGCGAACGGCGTGCATGGCATAGTTTCCGGCGGCTCGACTGCCGAGAATTACTCGCAGACGGTCGACGAACGGCTGGAGCTTGCACGTTTCATCAAGGACCGGCTGAATGGCCGTCTGCCGCTGATCGTGGGCACGGGATCGATGCGCACGCCCGATTCCATTGCATTGGCAACCGGCGCGCGCGAGATGGGCGCGGATGCGATCCTGCTCGGGACGCCACCCTATTCGGTGCCGACGGAACGCGAGAACGCGCTAAACGCACTGGCCATCGACCGCGCTGCCGATCTGCCGGTAATTCTCTACAACTACCCGGGTCGGATGGGGGTGGCGATGGGCGAGGAGTTTCTCGACCGCGTCTGCCGGTCACGCAACTTCGTGGGCATCAAGGAAAGTTCCGGCGACATCAACCGGGTGCACCTGCTGGCGCGGGACTATCCGCATATCCAGATGTCCTGCGGCATGGATGACCAGGCACTGGAGTTCTTTGCCTGGGGTGCGCGCAGCTGGATCTGCGCCGGGTCGAACTTCCTGCCCGAGGAGCACGTGTTTCTCTACGAGACCTGTGCGGTGCACGGCGATTTCGCCAAGGGCCGCCGGATCATGTCGGCCATGATGCCGCTGATGCGGGTGCTGGAGCAGGGCGCCAAATTCATCCAGTGCGTCAAGCACGGAACCGAAATGGCGGGGCTGCGCACCGGACCGATGCGGCCGCCGCTGCGCGGTCTGAACAAGGACGACAAGCGCGAACTTGAGCAGGTTGTCCGCGTACTGAAAACCACGATTGCGGCCATCAAGGCAGGGAACTGAGTCATGAGCGATCTGCTAATACGGGACGAATACGAATCGATTGCCCGCGACCTGGTGTTGCCGACCAACGCGTTCATCGACGGCAGCTTCCGGCCGGCGAAATCGGGCAAGACTTTCGAGACGGTAAACCCTGCGACCGGCGCAAAGCTGGCCGATGTGGCGGCATGCGAAGCCGAGGACGTGGATTTCGCGGTCGGCAAGGCTCGCGAAGCCTTCGAGGACGGCCGCTGGTCGAGACTGCACCCGTCCGAGCGCAAGGAGATTCTGATCCGGCTATGCAAGCTGCTGACGCGCAATGCGCGTGAGCTGGCCGTGATGGAGAGTCTCGACAGCGGCAAGACCATCTATGACTGCTCCAACGTCGACGTTCCCGAGACGATCCACTGCATCAAGTGGCATGCCGAACTGATCGACAAGATCTACGACCAGGTGGCGCCGGCCTCTGACAATCACATGGCACTTGTGGTCCGCGAGCCTGTGGGTGTGGTGGGCCTGGTGCTACCATGGAACTTCCCGCTCCTGATGCTGGCGTGGAAGATCGGCCCGGCGCTGGCCGCAGGCTGCTCGGTGGTGGTCAAGCCGGCCGCAGAAACCTCGCTGACGGCGCTAAGGCTGGCCGAGCTGGCGTACGAGGCCGGCGTCCCTGCCGGCGTCCTGAATGTCGTCACCGGCGGCGGCGGTGACGTGGGCGAACCCTTGGGCAAGCATCCCGACGTGGACATGGTGTCCTTCACCGGTTCCACCGTGACGGGGCGGCGGTTCCTGCACTATTCGGCCGACAGCAACCTGAAAGAGGTCGTGCTCGAGATGGGCGGCAAGAATCCCTGCATCGTCATGGACGACGCCGAGCATCTGGACGCGGTGGCCGCCCATGTGGTGAACGGCGCTTTCTGGAACATGGGCGAGAACTGCTCGGCCGCATCGCGCCTAATCGTCCACAAGGACGTCAAGGACTCGCTTCTGGAGAAGGTGAAGGCGCATGCCCGTGAATGGAACGTCGGCGATCCGCTGGACCCCACGGTGCGGGTCGGTGCGCTGGTCAGCAAGGCACATTTCGACAAGGTCTGCGGCTATCTCGGCAAGGCCGAGGCCGCCGAAATCGTCATGGGGGGCAAGAATTCGGGTGGGGCTTTCGTCGAGCCGACGGTTGTCGATGTGAAGAGCAACGAGTCGGTGCTGGCTCGGGAAGAAATATTCGGTCCGGTGTTGTCGGTCATTACCGTATCGAGCTTCGACGAGGCGATAGCGGTGGCGAACGACACGCCGTACGGGCTGGCGGCCTCGCTCTTCACGTCGAATGCGCGGCGGGCGATGCGCGGCGCGCGGGCGATCCGGGCGGGAACGGTCACGGTCAACTGCTTCGGCGAGGGCGACATCACCACGCCATTCGGGGGCTACAAGCAGTCGGGGTTCGGCGGGCGCGACAACTCGATCCACGCCCACGATCAGTATACCCAACTCAAGACGATCTGGCTGGACCTGACCGACCCGACGGACACCGAAGTGGCCTGATGGCACGCATCGGCTTCCTGGGCACCGGTGAAATCGCCTCGGCGATGGTCAGCACCATCGCCGGGGACGACCATGAGATCCTCGTTTCGGAGCGAAATTTGAGGATCTCGGGGGATCTCTCGCATAGGTTCGACACGGTAGGTCGCGCGCCAAACGAGACGGTCGTGGCGCAGAGCGACATCGTGGTCCTGTGCCTTCTGGCCGACGTGGCGCTGGAGACGCTGCCGCACCTGCCGTTTCGAGAGGGGCAGACGGTCATCTCCGTCATGGCGGGCATGTCGGTCAAGGAAATCACCGACCTCTGTGCGCCGGCGCGCGAGATCGCCGTGGCGATTCCGCTGCCGATTCTGCCGCTCGGCGGCACGCCGCTCGTTGCCTATCCCGAAACAGCAGCGCTGGACGCGCTTTTCGGTTCGCACGCGTCGATCCATCACTGTACGTCCGAGGAGGCGCTGAACGCGCATTTTGCGGCAACAGGGCTGCTGTTGCCGATCCTCGATCAGATTTCCGTGGCTGCAGGTTGGCTTGCTGGCTTTACCGAGGATCGAGGGGCGGCCGAGGCGTATCTTGCGGCACTTCTGGGCGGTTATTGCCGGTTGCTGGGACACTCGCCCGACATCGACCTCGGGGAACTGCGTCGCGGGCTTTCCACCGAGGGCGGGCTCAATCAGACCCTAAGTGCTGCCCTTGCCAGCAATGGAACACCGGAGGCCCTCGAGGCGGGACTCGATGGGTTCCGGGCGCGGCTTGGATTGAGCGAGAAACGACGGCGATGAAATCCGAATACGCTGCCAAACGCCTGCCCAAGCACGCGGGACCGGCGGCGTGGGACGCGATCCTCGGCCCGCGTGCCGCCGCGAGAACGCTCGACGGTGACATGTCCTGCGATTTTGCTGTGATCGGTGCGGGGTTTGCCGGGCTGGCCGCCGCGCGGCGCCTGGCTCAGCTCAATGCGGGGGCGCGGATCGTCGTACTGGACGCCGGACGGATCGGCGAGGGCGCGGCCGGTCGCAATTCTGGCTTCATGATTGACCTCCCCCACGAACTGACTTCAGTGAACTATGCCGGGACGGATGAAAGCCTCGATCGCAGACTCATCAGGCTCAACCGCCTTGCGATCGAGTTTGCTCGCGACGCCGTGCTGGAATACGAGATCGACCCAAATCACTTCGATCCTGTGGGCAAGACCAATGGCGCTGGCAGCGAGGTCAGTCACACCCGGAACCAGAGCTACGCCGCGCACCTCCGCGAACTGCGCGAGCGCTACGAGTTACTCGACGCGCAGGCGATGTTCGAGCTGACCGGCAGTCGCTACTATCTTTCGGGCCTCTACACACCCGGAACCGTCATGCTGCAGCCGGCGGGCTATGTCCGCGGTTTCGCCGGGGGGCTGTCGCGGGTCGCGCAGGTCCGCGAGAACTCGCCGGTAACAGGTTTTCGGCGCGAGGGTTCGGCTTGGCGCATCGCTTCCCCGGGAGGGAGCGTTACGGCGCCAAAGGTCGTGTTGGCCAACAACGGACAGATCGAGAGCTTTGGCTTCAAGCGCGGCCGACTCATGCATGTCTTCCTTTTCGCCTGCATGACCGAGGAACTCGGTCGGGATGCATTGGCGAAGCTTGGCGGCAGGGCACGCTGGGGCGTCACGCCGTCGGATCCAATGGGTACGACAATGCGGCGGATCGACAGCGGACAGGGTGGCAACCGGATCGTGACGCGAACCTGCGCGGAATTCCGCCCCGGCATGGAATCCTCTTCTCGCGAGATGCGTCGCGCCACCGCGGTAATGCGCCGGAAGTTCGACACCCGTTTTCCGCAGCTGGCGGACGTGCGGATGGAATATGTATGGTCGGGGCACCTGTGTCTGTCCCGCAACGGCGTGTCCGTGACAGGCGAGGTCGAGGACGGAATCTTTGCAGCCTGCTGCCAGAACGGGCTCGGCACAACTAGAGGCACGTTGACCGGGATTTCCGCGGCCGAGTTGGCAAGCGGCAGCACCTCGTCGATCACGGAGTATTTTGTGGCGCAGGCCGAACCCGAACGGCTCCCGCCAGAACCGATTGCCACTGTGGGTGCGAACCTGGTCCTGCGCTGGAAAGAGTGGCTGGCGCGACGGGAATGACGTCCTGGGCGCCTGGTCGCGCTGCCGCTCTCATCGCCAGCGAAATGGCGCCGTTGCGCAATGGAACACCAACATCGTAATCTTCGCCATGCTGACGAAACGACGCTATCTCCCCTCTCTCGGCTCATTCGCCACGTTCGAGGTCGCGGCCAAACATCTGAGTTTCACGCTCGCAGGCAACGAACTCCACGTCACGCAGGCGGCCGTCAGCCAGCAGATCCGCGGCCTCGAGAAGGCGCTCGGCACGACGCTCTTCGTCCGCAAGCACAACAGCCTGGAACTCACGGCGGAGGGTATCCGTCTGCTTTCGGCGGTCAGCGACGGTCTGGACTCCATCTGCGATGCCATCAGCGAGTTCAACGACCCCGCGGATCCTGCGGTGATCACGTGTTCCGGGACGAACGCCGCCGTGACCTACTGGTTCAAGCCTTATGTCGACCGGTTTCGCGCATCGCGGCCCGAGCTCAGGTTTGTTCTATTGGCTTCCGACGAGGACGACACGCTACGCAACTTCGACGAAGTCGACGTCTCACTGATCTGTGGAAACGAACGTTGCGAGGTCGGCGAGGTGCTGTACTTCCTGTTTCCCGAGATCGTCGAGCCGATTTGCAGCCCGGACTATCTGGAGCGATATGGCCCGTTCCCCGATCCATCGAGCCTAGCCGGTGCGGATTTGCTGGAGCTTCACCGGAAGCACTGGTCGTCGGAGGCGATCGGCTGGTATCCGATAACCTGGAGCGACTGGTTCCACGCCCGCGGTCTCGATATGCAGCCGAAGCTTCCCGCGATGGTGAGCAACAACTATGCGCTGCTCGTCGAGGCTGCGATTGCAGGCGAGGGCATCATACTCGGCTGGCGTCACCTCGTCAGATCGCAAGTGGCAGATGGCAAGCTCGTTGTGCTTTTCCGGTCTCCACTGCGCGTCGATCGTGGAAACTATCTCAAGGTCAACAAGGCGTCACTCGACAAACCTTACGTTCAGGAATTCGTCGAGTTCATTCTTTCCGATGTTGCCGCAGTGGAACGCGGGCGTCCATAGCCCGCCGCGGACTCTACCCGTTGCTCCGTCAGTGGAGAATGCCGAAGTGAAGCGCCGACTCCGCTTTCAACTGGATGATCGTCGGAGGTCAGAGCACGGTTGATGTAGGGATGAGCCGCCGGGCAGCGGCGGGTCGCTTCGGCGTGTCGGTGTCCTCGGCGAGCCCCAGCCGCGCCAGCAGGTTCCCGGTGTTCGACACATGCCAGCGCCCGCCGCGCCGGGTCTGCATGCCGCGGGCGTTGAGCTCTCCGGCGATGGCGCGCAGGCTGGTGGCACCGCCCGCCCGGATGTCGGCGATCACCGGGGCGAGGTCCCGGGCATGGGCGTTGGCATTGGCCGAGACCGCCGCCCTGAGCGCCGCGCCGCCCTTGCCAGCCCGCCTGAGCGCCGCCGCACCATTCGGGTTGCCGAGCTTCACGCCGCGGGCCCTGGCCACCGCCAGCGCCTCCTTCGTGCGCCGGGAGATCGCCTCGCGCTCCGCCTGGGCCACCAGCGCCATGACGCCCACCGTGAGGTCGTTCGCCTCCGGCATGTCGGCCGCGGCGAACCTCACCCCGCTGTCGCGCAGGGTCAGCAGGAAGGCGGCGTTGCGCGACAGCCGGTCGAGCCTGGCGATCACCAGGAGTGCCCCGGTGACCCGGGCCAGGTGCAGGGCCTTGGACAGCTCCGGCCGGTCCGGGTTGCGGCCGCTCTCCACTTCCGTGAAGCGGGCGACGAGCTCGCCGCCCCGGGCTGCCACGAAGGCCTCGATCGCCTGCCGCTGCGCCTCCAGCCCCAGCCCGCTCGCGCCCTGGCGCGTGGTGCTGACCCGCTCGTAGCCGACGATGCGCATCGCCTCCCCCGTACAGACCTGCCAAACCTTCGTTGCGCAGGTCTGTACCGTGGCGTGCGGCGCAAGTGTAGCTCACGTCTGCGGGTCGTCCTCCGAGGCGTAGGCCAGGCGTTCGGCAATCGCGTCGATCATCGCCGACAGCCGCTCGTGTGCCCCGGAGGTCTGGGCCACCGGCGTCGGCGTGCGATCTAGCACCGAGACCCTGCTCCGCGAGGCCGGGGTCATGCCCAGCTCCACCATGTAGCGCCCCATCAGCTCCAGCTGCTTGTTGGCGATGGAGATCCAGGGCGATTGCTGCACGTAGCCCGAGGGGGTCCTGATCAGGATCGGCGTCTCCTTCAGCTTCTCCTCGGCCTCCACCCAGCGCCCCCAGGCCTGGCAATAGGCGGCGAGCGCGGCCCGGTCGATCGCGGTGAGCACCCCCATGTCGTGCAGCAGCCGCGCGACCCGCCGCCACTCCTTCGCGCCATGCGCCGTCAGATGGCCGGGACAGCGCGGCAGGCCCGGCCCGGTTCGCGGCGCCGGGTTCCGGTCCCGCGGCCGCAGCATCGCGCCGACGAGCTCGTCGTCGGACATCTCGCCGACGCTGCGAACGGGTGCCAGGCTGCGCGTCATCTTGCCCGATCCGGCTCGTCCTTCGTCCCGACCCGCTGCGCGACAGCGTCGAACGGCATGTCGTCGACATACTCCCGCAGCCGCGCGGCCGCGGGGGCCTCCTCGTAGATGGTGCGGAACACGATCTCCGGGATCTCCATGCGCGGGTCCACCGCCGTCACCCGGCTGCGCGCCGCCGGCGTCATGCCGAGCTCGGTCATGTAGCGCCCCATCAGCTCCAGCTGCTTGTTGGCGATGGAGAGCCAGGGCGATTGCTGCACATAGCCCGAGGGCGTCTTCACCAGCGGCGGCGTCTCCTTCATCTTGCGTTCGGCCTCGACCCACTTGGCGTAGCTCTGGCAATAGGCGGCGAGGGCCGCCCGGTCGATCACCGTCAGCACCCCCATGTCGTGCAGCGTCCGGGCCACCCGCCGCCATTCGGCCTTCGCCACCGGCGCGAGATGGGCCGGGCAGCGCAGCATGGCATCGGGCGGCACCGGCTCGGCATGGTTCCAGGCCCGCTTGCCGGGATTGCCCTCCCGGCGCCGGATCGCCGTCGGCTTCGGGCGATGGCTCATGCCGTGCTCCGCATGGTGGCGATCTCCGCGAAGCCGCGCCCGTCAGCTTCGAGCACCGCGACCTCCTCGGTGAAGTCCTGCCAGCGCGTCACCGCCACGTCCACATAGGCCGGATCGAGTTCCAGCGCGAGGCAGCTTCGCCCGCAAGTCTCGGCGGCGATGATGGAGGTGCCCGAGCCGCAGAACGGCTCGTAGACCGCCTGGCCGGGGGAACTGTTGTTGAGCATCGGCCGGCGCATGGCCTCGACCGGCTTCTGGGTGCCGTGCACCGTCGCCGCGTCCTGCTCGCGGCTCGGGATCGTCCAGAGCGTGGTCTGCTTCCGGTCCCCGGCCCAATGCCCCCTGCCCTTGCGGCGCACCGCGTACCAGCAGGGCTCGTGCTGCCAGTGGTAGTCGCCGCGCGAGAGCACCAGCCGCTCCTTGGCCCAGATGATCTGGCTGCGCACCGCGAAGCCGGATGCCTCCAGGCTCGCCGCCACCTCCGCGGCATGCAGCGCCCCGTGCCAGACATAGGCGACCTCGCCGGGAAAGAGCGCCCAGGCCTCGCGCCAGTCCGCCCGGTCGTCGTTCAGCACCCTGCCGGTGCGCTTCGTCGCCGAGAGGCCCGCGGCATTGCGCCAGGACGGGTCGTAGGCGACGCCGTAGGGCGGGTCGGTCACCGTCAGATGCGGGCGCAGGCCGCCCAGCAGCCGGGCCACGTCCGCCGCTTCCGTCGAGCTTCCGCACAAGAGCCGATGCGGTCCGAGAACCCAGAGGTCGCCAGGCCGGGAAACAGGGACGGCCGGCGGCTCCGGCGTCGCCTCCTCGCGCGGGTCGGGCACGCCGTCTCGCAGTAGCGCGTCGATCTCGCCCGCCTCGAAGCCGAGGGTGCCGAGGTCCACCCCGAGCGCGTCGAGCTCCGCCACCTCCAGCGCCAGCAGCTCCCGGTCCCAGCCGGCCGCCTCCGCCAGCCGGTTGTCCGCGAGCACGTAGGCCCGCCGCTGCGCCGCCGAGAGATGGCCGAGCTCGATCACCGGCACGGATACCATCCCGAGCTTCCGCGCCGCCAGCACCCGCCCGTGCCCGGCGATGATGCCGTTCCCGCCATCCACCAGAACCGGGGTCGTGAAGCCGAACTCGCGGATCGAACCCGCGATCAGCGCCACCTGATCCTCGGAATGGGTGCGCGCGTTGCGGGCGTAGGGGATGAGCGCGTCGACGGGGCGGTGGTCGATCGCCAGCGGCTCGGGTGTCTCGATCTGGTGCAGGCGGACGGGCATCGTGGCTCCTCTTGGCCCCGGGGGCGGCATTCGCGGCACCGGGCCGGGGCGTCGACGGCATTCTATCAGAGCGTGCAAGCCATTGTAACCATGACGCTTTCTGAAGGAGGCTGACATCAGGTGACAATCGGTCAGCCGTCATCGCGCCACGCCGCCAGATGCCCTAGAGCCGCTTCGAGCCTCTCTATGGCGGCCTTGTCGTCGCCATCGATCCACCACGCGCGCTGCCAGGAACGTCCCCGCCCGAGCCGACGATAGGCAGCCGATTTCACGGACATTTCCCTATAGAGATCTCTTATAGGGAAATGTCCGCCAAATCCCTCCCGCTGGAACGCCTTCTCGGCCGCGGCGCTGCCGGGAAAGAACCCCGGGTGCAGGAGCAGCGCGTCGCCCGGGCTGTCGACGGCCAAGCCGGCGAGCAGCATCCGCTGGAAGAGGTCGGGACGCACCGCCTCCCAGGCAAGAAGGCGGTCATGGACGAGCGGCAGCGCCACGTCGGCAAGCACATGCACCTCGAGCGGGTTCATGGCCGTCCGGTTCACGCCCCGCCCGCGCCCGATCGCCTGCAGGACCTCGTCGTCGGAGATCGCAGCGCGGATGATCTCGGCGGTCTCGTCCTCGTGCGCCGCGACCCGCACCGCCCGGCTGCTCCCATCCCGCATTCTGATGCCGCTGAGCCGGGTCGTGTAGCCACCCGCCGGCCGATGCCCGAACAATGCCCTGGAGAGAGGCGCCAGTGCCAGGTCGGAAGGCAAAGGCCGGCCGACGACGACGAGGAGCCGAACGCCCCTGTATCCGTCGAGGCCGGCGATGGCGTTGAAGTGGCCGGTCGACACTCCAGGGATACCGGCGAAGGCATCCTCGCAGTCCTTGTAGGTGACCACGAGCACAGGCGAGAGGCGGCGGGCCAGCCACCGTACGTAGGTCACCACCTCCTCCAGGCGATTGGCCCGCCGTTGCGCTTCCGTGGCGGACAGCGCCGGATCGGGGCACAGGACACCCTTGCCGAAGCTTCCGGCGACGAGGTGCAGCTCCATGTGCGGCATGGCAGCCTCGGCCTCCACCACCTCCAGACCGGGCAGGACACGAAGGGCGAGACCAGGGCGAAGCGTCGCATCGAGATGCAGGATTGGCTTGTCCCGCAATGTCGGGTGGATCGCGCGCAAGCCGGAGACGATCACCTCGTTGCCCGAGGTCCTCAGCAGCCGGCTGTCAAATTCCGTTGTCCCTTCCACCAGGTTGGCCATGGCGTTCCAGAGCCCGATCAGGTCATGGGTCCGGGCGTTCACCGCCACCCGCGCCGCTGCCCGCTTGCGATCGCAAAGGGGCATCCCGGGATAGAGGCCCGGACCCTTGATCCGGCGTGCCTCCAGCCCGGCCGCAAGCCGACAGGTCTCGGCGTTCAGCCCGGCGCGCAAGAGGGCCGTACGAGATACCGGTCCGACCTCCGCGAAGGCAGTGACCGCCCGGCGTCGGAGATCGTGGAGGTCTGCCACGGCGCCTTCCCGGCGACCGAGCGAATGGCCCAGAAGGTCGTGGGCAAGCGTTTCGAGATCGAACCGCCGGTCCTCCTGCAGGGCGCTCGCCCAGAAACCTTCGTCGATGATCATGGCCGCAAGGCTCCCCGCGTCGACGGCGAATCCGCTGTAGAGCGCCTGGTGGGCGGCGACGACGACCTCGGCATTCGCCACCTCGTCGCGGTTCCGCTGCTTGCTGCAATCCTCGAAGAACCGGCACCGGCGGCCGGCACTGGCACAGGCGGTCTCGTGCACATCGAGCCGCGCCTCGACGGCCGTACGGACCGCTGCGAGATCCTGGCACATCGGCGCGCCGGTCGCGGGATCCTCGGCCTCGTAGCCACGGAGCACCGCGACGCGGGGACCTTCGGCTCGCCAGGCCGTCGCGGCTTCCTCCGCGAGCGCGAGTGACGGCGTCAGCAATAGCAGCCCGGCCGGCAGATCTGCGGCAACGAGACGGTCACGAAGCGCGAGAAGATGCTCTCGGGCCAGCGTAGTCTTTCCGAGACCGACGGTCGCCCTGATGCCGATCCGCGGCGGGGCCGGGCCCGGTTTCCAGAGATGATCCTCGATCCGCGAACAGGCCCAAGGTGCACGCGATCCTTGCGGAGAACGCGCGCACCCGCTCCGCCAACACCCGGGCGCAGACTCCGGCGCTGCTGAAGGGTCTGATCTTCGGGCCGACCGGCGCGGCGATGTCGCCGACGCACACCCGCAAGGGCAGCCGGCTCTACCGCTACTATGTCAGCCAGGACGTGCTGAAGCGCGGTCCGGAGGCCTGTCCCGTCGGGCGGGTGCCGGCGGGCGAGATCGAGGCGGCGGTCATCGACCAGTTGCGCGGCATCTTCCGGCAGCCGGAGATCATCGTCGGGACGTGGCGCGCCGCACGGGCCGAGCAGAACGATGTCATTGAGGACGAGGTCCGGGAGGCGCTCACCGAGCTCGACCCGCTGTGGGACGAGCTGTTCCCGGCCGAGCAGGCGCGGATCGTGCAACTGCTGGTCGAGCGGGTGGATGTGCGGATGCAGGGAGTCGAGGTTCGGCTGCGGCCGAACGGGCTCGCCGGGCTGGTGCGCGAAGTGGCCGGCAGCAGGAGGGCGGCGGCATGACGCGCGCGACGGTGTCGGCGGACGGCGAGACGATCACCGTACACATCCCGCTGACGTTCTGGAAGCGCGGCGGGCGGAAGCTGGTGGTGACGCCGGAGGGGGCTGAGTGGGCCCCGCGACCGCGGGTCGACAATGCCATGGTCAAGGCGCTGGCGCGGGCGTTCCGGTGGCGGAAGTTGCTGGACGAGGGTGTGTACGCGACGATCGAGGACTTGGCCAAGGCCAAAGGGATCGGGAAGACCTACGTCAGCCAGGTTCTGCGGCTGACGCTGTTGGCGCCGGAGATCGTGGAGGCGATCCTCGACGGGCGGCAGCCGGCAGGACTGCAACTGGATGGTCTGCTGGAGGGCTTCCCGTTGGAGTGGGGCAGGCAGCTCGATTTGGCTGCTCTGGAAAGGCTTCTGGATCCGGCGAAGCGGGTCGAGCACGCCGAAAGTGTCCGATCTTCCTGCGCCCGAAGCTCTGCGACCCATACCAGCAGTCCGGTCAGCAGAACATGCATTCACGATTTTATGCCACCAGCTCATCAATGTAGGTGAAGTCAATGTAGTCTGTCCGGATCGGCTCGCCGCCTTCGCCATAGCCACGGAGTTCAATCAGGTCACCAGCACGAATTTCCACTCCATCCACTGCATGAACGGCGCGGGTCGTTGGTCCCGCAGAATCCGACCCAAGATCCTGATTCCAGGTGAAGCTGTCGACCAGGACCCCATCAACGTAGAGCGCAAGCTGACCGGCACCGTCATTCTCATCAAAATACCCGATGCTGACGCCATAGACGCCGTCATCTCCACCGAAATCATGGCTCGCGCGGGCTTCACCGCTACCGCTCGCCTTTAGAACTCTATCGCCCGACGCGGCGCCATGCTGTTGCCAGACAACGCCTTGGTCATAGGTCATGTCTTCCGCCTCCACACGGAACTGGACTTGCGACGGGTGAAGGCGCGCGGTCATCGCAAAGTCGAAATAGTCGGTTCGCATCGGTTCGCCCCCGTCGCCGGAACCGCGAAGCTCCAGCAGGTCGCCAGTCCGCATCTCCACATCGTTGATTGTGTGAACCGCACGCGTCGCGTTCCCAGCATTCGCCGAGCCCAGATCCTGGTCCCAGACGAAGCTGTCGATCTGCCGACCATTCACGAACAGCGACAGTTGGGCCGCCCCATCGTTCTCGTCGAAGTAGCCGACATCGATATCGTAGACACCGTCCTCGCCCTCGAAGAAAGCGTTCGCCCGGGCCGGATCCGTTCCGCTGGACCTGAGCAGCCTGTTGCCGGAGGCCGCTCCGTGCGACTGCCACATCGAACCCTGCTTGGCGACGAAATCCTCCGCCTCCATTCGGAAAGTGTCCGAGAGGTAGTTCAGGTTATCCATGACGAGGCGCCCGTTCACAGTGAGCAGCTCTACGCCGCCCAGATCGGGAGCGCCGCTAGCTGGCATGAACAGGCCATCGCTCTCGGACTCGAACAGAACGCCATCCACATCGATGAAATCGATGGCAAGATTTCGGTTCACTCCCTCTGCCGTGCCGTCGTTGAAATAGACGATCTCGAAGGTTGACGGCAGATCTCCGCTGAACTGGAATGCGTAGTCTTGGAAAAGAGAGTCGTCGGAAACGTCGAATCCGGAGCCCGCCACGGGAGCGGCAATGCTCCGGACACCGAGCGAAACGCCGTCGGCGGTCACTTCGAACATCGGAGCCGAGGCCAGAGTGCCACTGCCGCCGGCGCGGACCGTCACAGTGTGAAACTTGGTCGAGGGATCAATCTGCATCGCCCCGTCGGAGAACTTGAGACGCTCGACGCTGACCAGCTCGTCCGCGCCCTCGTCACCGTCAGCGACGTTGGTATCGGTGACAGACGTGAAACCGATGACCCTTCCCTGCGCGTTGACTGTCTCGACGACGTCATAGTCCTCGATGGAGCCTTCATAGATCGCCGCGTCGAAGCCCCCGCCGCCGTCGATCTCGTCATCGCCCTCGCCGCCAAGGATCAGATCATCGCCACTTCCGGCGCTGATCCGATCACGGGCGCGGGTGCCGCCGAGCAAATCCTGACCGGACGTGCCGCTGGCCGCGACGAAGGGAGGGATGGCCGGATCCGGCTCTGGCAGCGCCGGCATTCCACCCGCGGCGGCGTCGGAGCCGAGCGCCGCGAAGAACGAGGTCCCGAGGGTGCTGGCGAACTCGCGCCCCGGAACCCGGAGATCGGAATACAGCGGTCCGAAATCCTCGGGATCCGCGTATTGCGCGGCTATGAAGATTTCCTGGCCGGCGTTCTGGAGCATGTCTCCCGCGCCCAAGACGGAGTCATCCGAAAACCGGAAAGACACGCTGCTCGTCTGGTTGAAACGCTGGACGAAGTCGGGGTCCCAGTTCGGGTCGTTGTAGTACCCGAAGTTCGTGAACCACGGGAGCACCAGCGACGCTCCCGTACTGATGACCTCGAAGCCGAAAGTGGATATGGAGAGATCCAGCCCGTCATCGTAAGTGTCGGCGCCTTCCACGGTGACGAATAGATCCGAGAGAAGCAGGTCCTCGAAGAATATCTCCGTCACCGCATCGTCGTCGGTGAAGACCACGTCGTGCCCGCCGTTTTCGCTGAACACAAACCGCGACATCACCGTTTCGTCGTCCACGAAGATGTCGTTGTCCGGCAACGCGAGCAGCGCGGCCTCTTCGAGGTCGAACTCGTCGGCCAAGGCGGCCACGTCCTCCGGGAGCATGCCCCCGGCGATGTGAGCGGTCGCGCCATTGGAAAAAATCACATCGTTGCCGAACCCGCCGTTTATTTCCGTGAAATCTCCCCCGGCGCGGATCGTGTCGCCATAGGACGATCCGACCAGACGCTCGAAATCCGTGACGTTTAGGGTCCAGCCCGGGCCGCTGATCGCCCCGCCGCCGCCTCCGAGATTGATGTCGAGAGCGCCCGAGGTCGGAAGGAACGAGAAGTCGAGCAGATCGCCGTTCTCGGCCTCGCCGCCACCGTCGATGGTGTCGAGCACGTTGTCGAATCCACCGCCAGTGTTTGAAGTAAGCATATCGGGATCAATGGCAATGTAGACCGCATCGTCGAAATCACTCAGCGTATAGCGTTCAAATCCGTAAGACAGGTTTGTGTTGGGCGCGAAAGGCCAAGGTTCGAAAGGCGGCTCTGTTTCAAATGTGACGGCCGCGCGCCACTCGAAAGCGCCGTCGACTTCCTCAAACGTCACAAAAAGGCCTGTGTCTGTCCTATCTCCATAGACGAGGCTACTGAAATCCAGCTTGTCAGATCCGTCGCCGCCATCGAGAATCTTATGCTTTGCGAAATTAGTAAGCCCAATTTTTTCGGCGCCCAAAACGACGTTGTCGTTTCCCCATCCCGCATGAAGAATTCCCCGGCCATGAGAGATCTCCAAAGCGCTGTCATTCTGCAGCGTTCCCAACTGATAGCCAACTGAATATAGGAATGATGTAAAACTATTGAATATAAGTGCATCACCAACACTCAAATCAAAATCACTGGAGATGTCATAGTATGAATTTGAATAGTTTGTTGTTTTGAGGATTAAGTCCTCATGGTCGAATTGTGTGGGAAATCCGACGCCAAACGCGATCCGGAGAGCCACGACTGCAGCGGTGGGAGAAAGCTCGGTTGCGTCACGCGATGCGACGATCGTGCTGATGAGATCGTAGGAGCCTGGAATCGTCTTAAAGACGATGCCGTTTTCTCCGTTTACCGAGCCTATGATCTGCCCGTGCGCGTCTGGATCGTCGCCGTCGAACGGGATCAGCCAGTCCTCGAAGAGCCTCTTGGTGTCGTCATCGTAGCCCGCTCCCTGAAGGTACGGCATCAGCAGCGTACCGGCCCAAGGAGCGTAGCTGCCTCTATCCGCCGTAACGGCATCGGGAAGATTCGAAAAAACGTCCTGGGCCGCGGCGACGGCATCATTCGAACCGATGCCGATAATGCCCGGCATGGTGCTGGCGCCGAACTCGGCCCCTTCCTCAGGCGGAAGCATGCTCGCAAGAATGTCTCGTGCCAGATTTATCCCGATATTGTTGGAAGCCTTTTGGCCCAGAAACTCCGCGTCACCCGTTCCCCCACGCAGTGCGTACTGCGCTTCGGTATAGGCGTGGATGAATCGGCCGAAATAGGAGTTCTTGTTGTTTACGTCGCTGGCCCCGGCCAACCAACTCCAGACTTCCTGCTTGACGCTATCGATCTTCGTCCCATCAGGGTTCGAAAGGAATTCCAGAAGCGTCTCATAGATTGGGGCGGCAAGGCCGCGGACAGCCTCGCCGGCCTGGTGGCCATTACCCGCAAGAAAGGCTTGGTACTCGGGTGTGGACGCGGTTGTGAGACCACCTTGTATGGTTTCAGCATCGGCCAAAAGATAATTTATCTTTTCTGTTTGCCACGCGGCGAATGTGAACCCCCCGAATCCGCGCTCGTAGGAAGGATTGTTGGACATCTACCGCCTCCTGTTGGATTTTTACTGATCGTATTCGGGCACGCGGCGCGCCTCGATGAACGCCCTGACCTGAAGATCGAACTCCGCCACATGCGCAAGCGGGATGCGGCCATCCTCGAAGCGGTACATCAGCGACAACCCGTCTCTCATTCGGTAGTGAGCGTCGCAGGACCGTGAGCCGCCCGGGGAAAAGGCCCCGTCGCAACGGACCGCGAAACGGCGCCCCTCATGCTCGATATGGGTTCCAGGCCTCGCCACCATTGTGGAGGGCCCCAGGATATCCGGGGTTCCCGGAGTCAGGCCGCGGCATTCCTGGAGCACTGGCGAAACATTTTCCAGAGCCCGTCCATGCTGGAAAACCTCCGGCCGTTTGATGCAGAACTCCGAAAACCTGTCGAGGGCAATGTCCTGAAGGGCAACCGGCCCCCCCCAACTGAAGATCTGAAGCAGTTCCGGCCGCCACCTCCCATCGGCCGGTTCTCCCGGCGAGCGCGGCGCGACCGGTTGGTATCTCACCACCATGGCATGGGCGACAATCGGATTGAGCGGACAGCCCTCCGGCTCGTCCGGGTCGGCGACCGGGCCGGGATCGTCCACCGGCCCGTCGCGCAGCCGCAGTAGATCGAACGCGGGGAATGCGAACGCCAGTCCCGACGCCAGCCGCACGAATACCCGGCCGTCCGTCTCCGTCGTGCAGCTCTCGGGGTCGTAACTGATCGTTTCGGCGCTCACTTCGGCCGCCCGAAGCGATGCCAGAGCGACAACGACAAGAAGGAGTTCCGCCAATGGCAGCTGGGTTCGCAAAGACCTTGTCGTCCGCATTGCCAGGCCCCCTAAGGCTGCTCTGCCACACCGAAGGAAAGCAGCGTGACGGCTTAGAATTTGATCGAGGTCAGCCTCTGTGAAAATGGGTTAACAATGTGTAAATCCGAAAACTGCGATCAACAAATCTCCCCGCCGGGACCAGGAGATCGATGGTCAGTTTGATGAGGCGGAGAACGCCTTCTTGCAATCACGCAGAAGGAGACCGGATCAGGATTCTATTGGCATGGGAGCTTGGCGGCGGCCTTGGCCATGTCGCACGCCTCGCGAGACTGGCGAAGTTGCTGCTCGACCGCGGCGCCGAGGTGCTCGTGGCCACACGTCCCGGAACCAATTGGAACTGGGCTTTTGCGGTTTCAGCTCGGTATGGGAACAGGTTCCGCCTGATCAACGCGCCGGTCGTCGATCCGCAGGATGCGGCAACGTGGATTGTTGCGAAGAAGGAAACGCTCGCCGACGCGCTTGTTGGTTTCGGATACGACCGGCCGGAACTAGTTTTCCAAAGCGCAGATCTCTGGAACTCGATCATGGCCCGACTTCGACCCGATCTTGTGATCAGCGACAGCGCGCCATCCCTGAACCTGACCGCCGCCGGCCGCGTTCCGCTCGTCTGCGTCGGCCCGCCGTTCCTTGTGCCCCCACGCGGACGTTCGCTCCCGCCCCTTCGTCTGGGTGTTCAGGACGTCAGCGCGCGGGGGCGCAGGCAGGAACGTCGTGTCCTCGAGACGGTCAATCTGATCAGACGCGCGAACAGGCTGCCAAGCTACCAGTTCTGCAGCGACGTATGGCACGGAGACTTGACGTTTGTCGCCGGACCACCCGACCTCGACCCGCACGCATGGGACACGTCCCGGATCCATGCAGGTCCTTTCGACATGGCACCAGCCGCTGCTGCAACGGCCACCCAGACCGATGTGTACATATACCTGCCAAGGTCCGCGAAGGCCGGACGGCAGCTTGTCCAGCACTTCACCGGCATTGGCCTGAGCTGCATCGCCTATGTCGGTGGCGGCGATGCCATGCGCGTCCAAGAGCAGGGGGCGATCTTCCTCGATCGCCCGGCCGCGCTGTTGGCCCAGCTGGCCGAGTGTCGTCTGTTTGCGCATGAGGGCGGGCTCGCATCTACCTGGGCTGCCTTGCGGACCGAAACACCGCAGCTCATCCTCCCGCTCGACGCCGAAAAAGCGAACACGGCCGCTCTCGCCGCGCGGCTCTCGCCGGACGTCTTCGCTCATCGTTCGCTTGCAACTGAGAGACTCGCAAAGCAAATGGTGGCGGATGTGGAAGCATGCACCGTGCCTGCAAGGCCCCGTCAGATCAAGCTCGGCCAAACCTGCACGGCCGAAACACTGATCCACAAGGCGATGATGCTCTGTGGGCCGTACCAAGGGTAGGTGGGCGGGTACTCGGCTTGGGCTTGTCCGACCCACCCACGAGGGGACCGTTATGGTTCCGTACGGCGGCAGCGATAGGCCTCGGTCCCGAGATGGTTGGATTTCAGAGTGTCTTGCTACCCAGCGTTCCTGTCGAAATCGGTTCGCCTCGCCGCCAAGAATGCTCAATGATAACAATGAGCCGAAGCTCCCCACCAAAACGTCCGAGGTGAACAGGCTCAGAGAAAACTGGCCTCCGGAGAGCGGACCCCAGGCTCTGTGAGTACTTCGAGGTGAACAGCCTCACAGCTACAACCCTCGAAAACAACGAGAAATTTCACGCACGTTGGCAAGCGGAGAATGGGTTGTGTCGGGAGGTTGGCGGAGGGGACGGGCCTGATATCCAACCTTCTCCAAGTATAACCCATTGTTTTCATTATCACGTCGGCAAAACTTTCCAGCATGATCCGTCTGCCCGGTCATGTGTCGGCCCGGCCGGGATACCTCAGTTCGCCTGTGACACGCTCTCTTGGTAGCTCCGCTCGCGCTCCGGCCAGGTGCTCTTTATGTAGGCGAGCACGGCCCGGATCTCCGCGTCGCTCAGCACGTCCCCGAAACCTGCCATGTCGCTTTCGTATCCGCCCCCGACGATGGCGGCCGTGCCTTCCTTGACAATGCGGAGCAGGACATCGTCGGGATGGTGCCATGTGTGTCCGTTCGCGTCGTGCGGTGGCGCCGGCAGGCGGCCGGACGGGAGAGGTGACTTCCAGTCTGGCTGTCCTTCAAGGCCGGCGCCGTGGCAGCTGGCACACTGATCGACATAGACCTGCCGACCTTGCGCGAGGACTTCCGCCGACATCCTGCCGGAGGATGTGCTACCGGCATAGTTCCACGCGGCAAAGATCGCCAAAACTACGCCTGCAAGGAGCGCTCCGATCCAGACAGTATTGCGGAGGTCTTTTCTCAACAGTTGTTATCTCCGATTGCGCCGGACCCGATTGGCTTCACGCCGAAATGACCTGATGCCCGAGAGGCGCTGACTTCGACAATGGACAATCCCGTGAGCGATGCCTATCTTCGACGCATGCTCGCGCGTGCCGTCACCATGCTTGCCATACTCGCGATCGCCGTGGTCACGACGATGACCTCGGCGCATGCGGCACGCATGAGCGCCGTGCCGGATCACGCCGTGCATGTGGCCGAGATGATGCAGGCCTCACACAGCGGTGATGCTTCCTGCGACGGCGATCGGCACTGCGGTTCGGCCGATGCGGGAATGTGCGAACTCGTCTGCACGGGTCTCTCAGTCTTTCTTCCGTCGCCGAGCAGCGGTGCTGGCCACAGCTGCTCGCCGGTCAGCCACGACCGGCCTTCGGAGGAACTCCATGCCGGTCGAGCGTCTGGCCTGAGCGAACGGCCTCCCAAAATCCGTCTCCTCTGATCGCGCCCGGGCCGAGGCCCGCGGCGTCCCATCGGCTTTGATGAACGGGACTGGATGTCCCGAGGAGACGACAATGAACACCCTTTCGCGACGCGGCTTTCTCGCCGCAAGCGCGGCGGCGCTTGCCGCTGCCCATCTTCCGCGCGCTGTCATGGCGCAGGCGGCGGCGCCGCTTGCCCTGTCACCCGAGACCCGCACGCTCGACATCAATGGCCGCGCGGCCACCGTCTTCGGTCTTGCCGGCCCCGGCGGGCAGGGGCTGGTCCTTGACGCCGGGCAAAGGTTCCAGGTGGATCTGACCAACAATCTCGACATCGGCACCATCATCCACTGGCATGGCCAGATCCCGCCGAACGCGCAGGACGGGGTGCCGGACCTGCCAATGCCGATGCTGAAGCCGGGCGAGACCAGATCCTATGATTTCGCGCCGCTCGCGGGCACATACTGGATGCACAGCCATGTGCCGGTGCAGGAAATGAACCTGCTGGCGGCGCCGCTGATCGTCCGCAGCGCCGAGGATGTCGCGGCCGACCGGCAGGAGGTCACGCTGTTCCTGCATGACTTCGCCTTCAAGACGCCCGAAGAGGTCATGGCCGAGATTAGTGGCGGACATGGGGGCGGCCACGGCGCAGGACATGGCGCCGGTTCCGGCGCATCGCCCATGCAGGGCATGCCCATGGGCGGCGGCATGGGCATGATGCAGGGCATGGACCACGGCGCCATGGGCAACATGCCGATGGGCGACATGGCGGGCATGGCCGGCATGGCCATGGACCTGAACGATTACGACTGGGACGCCTATCTCGCCAACGACCGGACCCTGTCGGACCCCGAGGTGGTTCAGGTCGAGCGCGGCGGCCGCATCCGGCTTCGGGTCATCAACGCTGCCGCCGCGACGGTGTTCTGGATCGACACCGGCGCCGCACAAGCCCGGCTTGTCGCGGCGGACGGGCATGGCGTGCAGCCGCTGTCGGGCACGCGGTTCGGGCTCGCCATGGGGCAACGGCTGGATCTCGAGATCGACCTCCCGAACGAGGGTGGCACCTGGCCGATCCTCGCGCTGCGGGAAGGTGCGCGGGAGCGCACCGGCCTGATCCTCGCCACGCCGGGTGCCGACATCCGGCGCATCGACATCCTGGCAGAGGCCGAGGCGCCTGCCTTCGACACCGATCTTGCGCAGGAGTCGCGCCTGGTCGCGCTCAATGCCCTGCCGGACCGGCCAGTCGACCGCGGCCAAATACTGATGCTGGGCGGCACGATGCAGCCCTATGTCTGGACGATCAACGGCGCGGTCTGGGGTCAGCATCGCCCGATTGCGGCCCGCAGCGGCGAGCGGGTGGTGCTGTCGTTCCACAACATGTCGATGATGGGCCATCCGATGCATTTGCACGGCCATGTGTTCCAGGTCGTCAGGTTGAACGGCCGGGCGGTCTCGGGGGCTTTGCGCGACACGGTCTATGTGCCACCGATGTCGATGGTCGATATCGCCCTCGACGCGGGCGAGGCCGCCCGCTGGATGCTGCATTGTCACCACATGCCGCATCTGGAAACCGGCATGATGACCGAATTCGCCGTTTCGGCCTGATCGTTCCGCCGGGGCAGTCCTACCCCGGCCTTCAGGCGCTTCGCCGCCACTATCATTGAGGAGACCGAACCCATGTCGATGTCTCACGGCGGTCACACCGGCCACTTGCCAGCAAGCGGCGATCGCAAGGCGCTGGTCATCTCGGGCTGGCTCACTGGCATCTACTTTTTCATCGAGCTCGGGATCGGGATCTGGACCGGCTCGGTCGCCGTCATATCCGATGCCTTTCACACCTTCTCGGCCGTGGGCGGCGTGCTCATCGCGCTGGTCGCGAACCGTCTGGGCGAGCGAAAATCCAGCCCTGCGCGCACCTTCGGCTACATCCGTGCCGAAATCCTCGGCGCGCTCTTCAACGGCCTCTTCCTCGTCGCCATGGCTCTGCTCGTGTTCTGGATGGGGGCGATGCGCCTCATGGAACCGATCGAGCTTGCGACCACGCCAATGCTGTTCGCGGCAGCGGGCGGCATCGCCACCGAACTCGTCGCGCTCTGGCTCCTTTACGAGCGCCAGAAGGGCAACCTGAACATGCGTGGCGCCTTCTGGCACGTCATGCAGACCTTTGTCGGCAGCTTCCTCATCATCATTTCGGCCCTGGTGATCCGGTTCACGGGCTTCCTCGCCATCGACCCGCTGCTCGGCATGGCTTTCGGCCTCGTCCTGCTCTGGGCCTCCTGGAGCATTCTGCGCGAAGCGCTGCACATCCTGCTGCAAGGCACGCCGGAGGACCTCGACCTGGAAGCAGCCATCGAGGCCATTCGGGAACTGGATGGCGTCACCGATGTGCATCACGTTCATGCCTGGAGCCTCACATCGGGACGGAACGTTTTCTCGAGCCACGTCTGCGTCGATGGCTGGCAGAATGGCGAACGGGTGCTGAAACAGGTCACCGATCTCCTGCGCGATCGGTTCAATGTGTATTTCTCGACGATTCAGATCGAAGAATACTGTCTCGATCGTGAGGATGTCGCCACCGAGATCGACATCATGCGACCGCAATCAGAGACCGGGCAAGTCATGCAGCCAGACAAGCCTCGGGAACGCTGGGTCCATCATGGTCCCTGACGAAGTCCATCGATGCTGGTTGAATCATGTCTTGACCTTGCCATCGCTGGAAGGTGCAGGACGATCACAAGCCGCGTAGCGGGCAATTCGACGAAGAGGTGGGCCATGGCCAACAGAACCGAACAGGATCACCCGGTTGTCCCGAATACGGGGCAGGACGCTGAAGGCGAGCGTCACCACTCCGGACATCATCACGACCACGCGCACGATCATTCGGCGCATCGGCACGGGACCGAGCATCCACAGGACGCGGAGAGCGGGGTGGCCGATGACGCCCACAAGGTGAAGGATCCCGTCTGCGGCATGATGGTCGATCCGCACACGGCCAAGAACAAGGCCGAGCATGCGGGCCGGACCTACTACTTCTGCTCCGCGGGATGCCGGTCAAAATTCCTTGCCGAGCCCGAACGCTACCTCGATCCGGCCGCCGCCGCGGCAGCAGCCGAGCCGGTGCCGGAGGGGACGGTCTACACCTGCCCCATGCATCCGGAGATCCGGCAGGTGGGTCCGGGTTCCTGCCCGATCTGCGGCATGGCGCTGGAGCCGGTGCTGGTCAGCCTCGAGGCCGAGCCGAACGAAGAACTGATCGACATGACGCGGCGGTTCTGGATTGGGCTGGCGCTGGCGATTCCGGTGGTGATCCTCGAGATGGGCGGACATTTCCTCGGACTGAATCACTATATCGGGCAGCGGACCTCGAACTGGCTGCAGCTGATCCTTGCGACCCCCGTCGTCCTCTGGGCGGGCTGGCCCTTCTTCCAGCGCGGCTGGCAGTCGCTGGTCAACCGCAGCCTCAACATGTTCACGCTGATCGCCATGGGCACGGGGGCGGCCTGGGTCTACAGCATGGTGGCGGTGCTGATGCCGGGCATCTTCCCGGATGCCTTCCGGCAGCACGACGGGTCGGTCGCAGTCTATTTCGAGGCGGCGGCGGTCATTACCGTGCTGGTGCTGCTGGGGCAGGTGCTGGAGCTGCGCGCGCGAGAGAGCACCAGCGGCGCGATCCGGGCGCTGCTCGATCTGGCGCCCAAGACCGCCCGGTTGATCCGCGACGACGGGACGGAGGAGGAGGTGCAGCTCGATACCGTCCAGGTCGGCAGCCGCCTGCGGGTGCGTCCCGGCGAGAAGGTGCCGGTCGACGGCGAGGTGATCGAGGGGCGCAGCGCCGTCGACGAATCGATGGTGACCGGCGAGTCGATGCCGGTGACCAAGGAGACGGGCTCGAAGGCGATCGGCGGCACCATGAACCAGTCCGGGGCACTGGTCATCGAGGCGAAGAAGGTCGGCCGCGACACCATGCTGTCGCAGATCGTTCAGCTCGTCGCCGAGGCGCAGCGAAGCCGCGCGCCGATTCAGCGGCTTGCCGATCAGGTGTCGGGCTGGTTCGTGCCGGCGGTGATCGTCGTCGCCGTTCTGGCCTTCATCGCCTGGTCGATCTGGGGACCGGAGCCGCGCATGTCCTTCGGTCTGATCGCAGCGGTCTCGGTCCTGATCATCGCCTGTCCCTGTGCGCTCGGACTGGCGACACCGATGTCGATCATGGTCGGCGTCGGGCGCGGCGCGCAGGCGGGCGTGCTGATCAAGAATGCCGAGGCGCTGGAGCATATGGAGAAGGTGGACACGATCATCGTCGACAAGACCGGCACGCTGACCGAGGGCCGGCCCGCCGTCACCGCCATCGTTCCCGCGGCGGGCTTCACCGAGGAGGA
>NZ_DAIUBO010000020.1:0-28871 GCF_036846665.1 Amaricoccus sp.
CAGGGCGTGAAGATCAACGACAAGCACATCGAGGTGATCGTGCGCCAGATGCTGCAGAAGTGGGAGATCTCCGACAGCGGCGGCACCACGCTGCTGAAGGGCGAGCAGGTCGACAAGATCGAGTTCGACGAGGAGAACGAGAAGGCCATCGCCAAGGGCCGCGCCCCGGCCAGGGGCGCGCCGATCCTCTTGGGCATCACCAAGGCGAGCCTGCAGACCCGCTCCTTCATCTCCGCCGCCTCCTTCCAGGAGACGACACGGGTGCTGACCGAGGCGGCGACGCAAGGCAAGCGCGACCGGCTTGTGGGGCTGAAGGAGAACGTCATCGTCGGACGGCTGATCCCGGCGGGCACCGGCGGTGCCACCGCCGCGATCAAGTCGATCGCCACCAACCGCGATGCCGCGATCATCGCCCAGCGCCGCGAGGAAGCCGCCGCGGCGCTCGCGGTCGAGGAGGCGGAACAGCAGGCCGCCGAAGCGGCCGCGGCCGAGACGGCGCCCTTCGAAGCGGACTGACTTATCCGCTGGCCTGAACGAAACTCAGACGGGGCGCCCTGACCGGCGCCCCGTTCGTTTTCGCACCACGCCGGTTGACGGCGACCCCGGCTCCGTCTCTGATTGCGGGCTCCCGGAGACCATCCCCATGCCTGAGCCGCTTGCCCGCGCCAACTGCCGGACCTGCCTGTTCGCCGGCCTCGCCGCCGGTCTCCTCGCGCTGGGACACGTGCCGGCAACCGCGGCCCAGGAGGCGCCACCGGGCACCGGCACGGCGCCGGCCCCCATCGCCGTCGGCGAGGATGCGGTGCCCGATTCCGCGATCCAGGCGCGCCTCGACGGCATCATCGCCGCCGTCCCTGCCTTCGCGGACATCCGTGCGGAGGTCCGCTCCGGTGTCGTCTCCCTGACGGGCAGCGTCGCCGAGGCCGCCGACGCGACGCGCCTCGCCGATCTGGCGGAACGGCTCCAGGGGGTCGTCACCGTCCAGAGCGACGTGGCGGCGACCAGCGACGTGGGCGAGCGCCTCACCCCCGCCTTCTCGCGGCTTCGCCTGCGCCTGCGCGAGATCGTCGCCGCCCTGCCGCTCGCCCTCGTCGGCCTCGTCGCCTTCGCCGCGATTGCCGGGATCGGCTTCGCGCTCACCCGCGGCTGGCGGCTCTACGACCGGATCGCGCCAAATCCCTTCATCGCCGACATCTATCGCCAGGTGGTGATGGTGGTCTTCGTCTTCGCGGGCTTCGTCGTCGCCCTCGACCTGCTCGGCGCCACCGCGATGCTCGGCACCATTCTCGGCGCCGCCGGAATCGTCGGCCTCGCGGTCGGGTTCGGGGTGCGCGACACCATCGAGAATTTCGTCGCCAGCGTCATGCTGAGCGTGCGCCAGCCCTTCGCACCGAACGACCTGGTCGAGATCGAGGGCACGATCGGCCATGTTATCCGGCTCACCTCGCGGGCGACGGTCCTGCTCTCGCCCGATGGCAACCACGTCCGGCTGCCCAACGCCATGGTCTTCAAGGGCAGGATCGTCAACTATACCCGCGAGCCGCAGCGCCGCTTCGTGTTCGACCTCGGTGTCGATCCCGACCGCGACCTCACCGCCGCCCGCGACACCGGCAGTGCCGCCCTCGTTCGCCTGCCCTTCGTGCTGGACGAACCCCGGCCCAAGGCCTGGATCGAGAATGTCGGCGATTCCAACGTCGTGCTGCGCTTCACCGGCTGGATCGACCAGCGGCGCACTGACTTCGAGACCGCGCGCGGCGAGGCGATCCACGCCGCCAAGCTCGCCCTCGAATCCGCCGGTTTCGCGCTGCCCGAGCCGGTCTACCGGCTGCGCATCGACCGCGGTGGACAGACCCCTGCCCCTACCCCGGCCACCCCGGCGCCGCCGGCTTCGCGCATCGACACCGCCGTCGCCGCGCGCGACGCCACCATCGAGCGCAAGGTCGAGGCCGACCGCCGCGCGGCACCGGACACGGACCTTCTGCGCCCGGACGGGGCCGCGGACTGACTTTCATCTGCCAGCGCTACGCGGACTGTCGCGCCGCTCCGTGACTAGGTCCTTCCGCCCGTCGGCAGGCTTCGCGGCTGCCGACGCACCGGGGAAGCCGTCCAAGCTGAAATCGTGCCTGTGCCGCGTGCATGCCGCGTGGATGGATTGTCCATGGGTTGTGCATGGCGCGTGCATGCCCTTTCAGGCCTCTGGCCAGCACCTGCCGGATCGCCTATTCGGGAACGGTTAGTAGTCCGGGGAGGCCCATGGCCCGCATTCTGATCACCTCCGCGCTGCCCTATATCAACGGAATCAAGCATCTCGGGAACCTGGTCGGCTCCCAGCTGCCTGCGGACGTCTACGCCCGCTACATGCGCGCCCGCGGCCATGAGGTCCTCTTCATCTGCGCCACCGACGAGCACGGCACCCCGGCCGAACTCGCCGCCGCCGCTACCGGCGAACCGGTCGCCGAATACTGCGCCCGGCTCTGGACGGTGCAGAAGGAGATCGCCGACGGATTCGGCCTCAGCTTCGACCATTTCGGCCGTTCCTCGAGCCCGCAGAACCATCGGCTGACCCAGCATTTCGCCGGCCGGCTCGCCGACGCCGGCCTGATCGCCGAGGTCGCCGAAAAGCAGGTCTATTCCCGCGCCGACGGCCGCTTCCTGCCCGACCGCTACATCACCGGCACCTGCCCCAACTGCGGCTACGAGCGCGCCCGCGGCGACCAGTGCGAGAACTGCACCAAGCAGCTCGACCCCACCGATCTCATCAACCCGCGCTCGGCGATCTCCGGCTCCACCGACCTCGAGATCCGCGAGACCAAGCACCTCTACCTGCGCCAGAGCCTGATGCGCAACAAGCTCCGGGACTGGATCGATTCCAAGACCGACTGGCCGGTGCTGACCACCTCGATCGCCCGGAAATGGCTCGACGACGGCGAGGGGCTGCAGGACCGCGGCATCACCCGCGACCTCGACTGGGGCATCCCGGTCCGGCGCGGCACCGAACCCTGGCCGGGCATGGAAGGCAAGGTCTTCTACGTCTGGTTCGACGCCCCCATCGAATACATCGGCGCCACAGCCGAATGGGCCGACGCGCATCCGGACGCCGGCGGATGGGAACGCTGGTGGCGGGAGGACGGGGGCGCGGCGGACGTGCGCTACGTCCAGTTCATGGGCAAGGACAACGTGCCCTTCCACACGCTCTCCTTCCCCGCGACGCTGCTCGGCGCCAATGCCGACGGAGCCGAGACCTGGAAGCTCGTCGATTACATCAAGTCCTTCAACTACCTCAATTACGAGGGGGGCAAGTTCTCGACCTCCGAGGGGCGCGGCGTCTTCATGGACCAGGCGCTGGAGATCCTGCCGGCGGACTACTGGCGCTGGTGGCTGATGTCGAACGTGCCGGAGGGCTCGGATTCGAACTTCACCTGGGAGAGCTTCCAGGCCGGAGTGAACAAGGATCTCGCCGATGTGCTCGGCAATTTCGTCAGCCGCGTCACCAAATTCGCCCGCGCCCGCTTCGGCGACACGCTTCCGGAGGGCGGGGCCCACGGGCCGCAGGAACTGGCGCTGATCGGGGAATTGCAGCGGGGGCTCGACAGCTATCAGGCGATGATGGACGGCATGGCCTTCCGGCGCGCGTCCCAGGACTTGAGACAGATCTGGGTCCTGGGCAACGAATATCTGCAATCCGCCGCGCCCTGGGCCGCCTTCAAGTCGGATCCCGACCGCGCCGCGGCGACCGTCCGCTTCGCCTTCAACCTGATCCGGCTCTACGCGATCCTGAGCCGCCCCTTCCTGCCCGAGGCCGCCGCGCGGATGCTGGCGGCCCTCGGGCATCCGGAGGACACCTGGCCGACCGATGTCGCCGAAGCGCTCGCGACCCTCGGCCCCGGCCATCGCTTCGAGGTGCCCGAGGTGCTCTTCGCCAAGATCGACGATGCCCGGCGCATCGAGCTGGAAGCCCGGTTCTCGGGCGCGGGGTAGGCGGTGGGCACGCGCGCTCAGTTGATTAGATCATTATAATCGTTACATTATTTCTCCAGTCTTAACGAATTTGCAACCCTCGCCGAGCCAGTGCCTTCGGCCTGAAACGCGGCCCGGCACAGCATCGGTTGCTTCGGATCCCAACGGCCGGCGTGACACCCGCTGCGCCAAGGCCTAGGTTTGCGGAGCCGACCGAAGGAGGTGCCGCATGTTCCCGATCCGGGATCACAACCCGTCCGATGGCACGCCCTTCGTCACCTATGCGCTGATCGCGCTCAATGTCCTCGTCTTCCTCAGCTACGCGGGAAGTTTCACCGACGAGGCGCGATTGGTCGCCTTCTTCGACCAATGGGCGCTGATCCCGGCCCGGCTGACCAACGGAGAGGGCTATGCCACGCTCGTCACCTCGATGTTCCTGCACGCCGGGCTGCTGCATCTGGGCGGCAACATGCTGTTCCTGTGGATTTTCGGCGACAACCTCGAGGATGCCTTCGGGCATCTGGGATTCCTCGCCTTCTATCTCGCCTGCGGCGCGCTGGCCGGGCTGGCGCAGGTCTGGTCGGCGCCGGGTTCGACCACGCCGATGGTCGGCGCGTCCGGGGCGATCGCAGGAGTGATGGGGGCCTATCTGTTGCTCTTTCCAAAGGCCCGGGTGGACGTGCTGATCATCCTGATCATCATCATCCGGACCATCGCCATGCCGGCATGGATCATGCTAGGCGTCTGGTTCGCCATCCAGCTCGCGGGCAGCTACACGAGCTTCGGACTCGACAGCGGCGGCGTGGCGCATCTCGCGCATTCGGGCGGTTTCGCGGCCGGTCTGCTGCTGGCGCTGCCCTACTGGCTGCGCAAGGGAGGCCCGGCATTCTGGCGGCGCAACCACGGCGCGCCGCCGCATCCCGCAATGTTCCGGGCCGGGCGGATCACCGACATACCAACGGTCCGGCGCCGCCGCTGAGCGGGAAAGCATTCCGGTGGCTCTCCGGATCGACGCCTCGGCTGGACCTTCCACCCAGGGGAGGCGGGGGCGGGAGTTCGCCACCGCAGCGTGACAGACGTCGAGGGCCGGCGATTGGCGCCGCCGGGGATCAGACCCCGAGGCACCAGCGCATGATCGCCTTCTGCACGTGCAGGCGGTTCTCCGCCTCGTCGAAGACCACCGATTGCGGGCCGTCCATGACTTCGTTGGTGACCTCTTCCTCGCGGTGCGCCGGCAGGCAGTGCATGAAGAGCGCGTCGGGCCTGGCGGCCGCCATCAGCCGCCCGTTCACCTGATAGGGGCGAAGCAGGTTGTGGCGGCGCTCGCGCGCACTCTGGGCGTCGTGCATCGAGACCCAGGTGTCGGTCACGATCAGGTCGGCCCCGGCAGCGGCGCGCTCGGGATCGCGTTCGATCGCGACGGTCGCGCCGTTCGCCCGCGCGAATTCCACCGCCTCGCGGGCGGGGTCGAGCGTCGGGGGCCCGGTGAAGGTGAAGTCGAAGCCGAAGCGGCCGGCGGCGTGCAGGAAGGAGGCGCAGACATTGTTGCCGTCGCCCGACCAGACCACCTTGCGGCCGCGGATCGGGCCGCGATGCTCCTCGTAGGTCATCACGTCCGCGAGGATCTGGCAGGGGTGGCTCGCGTCGGTCAGGCCGTTGATCACCGGCACCGTGGCGTTCTCGGCCAGTTCGGTCAGCGTCGTCTCCTCGAAGGTCCGGATCATGATCAGATCGACGAAGCGCGACAGCACGCGGGCGGTGTCGGCGATGGTCTCGCCGTGGCCGAGCTGCATCTCGCCGCCCGAGAGCACCAGCGTCTCGCCGCCCAGCTGCCGCACGCCGACGTCGAAGCTGACCCGCGTCCGGGTCGAGGGCTTCTCGAAGATCAGGGCGACCATGCGGCCGGCGAGCGGCGTCGTCGCGTCGGGGGTGGCGCGCGGGGCGTTGCCGCGCGCGGCCTTCATCGCCGCCGCCTGATCGAGGATCGCCCGCAGGTCGGCGGACGCGGTGACATGGATGTCGAGAAAGTGCTTCATTGCCGCGCCTCCAGGGCCGATGCCGCAGCGTCGAGGCGGCGCAGCCCCTCGTCGACCTCCGCGTCGCTGAGATTGAGGGGCGGCAGGATGCGCACCACGTTGCCGGCGGCGACCACCGTCAGGATCTTCGCGTCATAGCCCGCCGCCACCACCTCGCCGTTCGGCACGAGGCAGCCGATCCCGAGCATCAGCCCCTGGCCGCGCACCTCCGAGAACAGCTTCGGATGCGCCGCGACCAGCCCCTCGAGCCCCTGGCGCAACCGCCCGGCGGTGCGGCTGACGCCGGCGAGGAACTCGGGCGTCGCCACGATGTCGAGCACCGCGCAGCCGATGGCGCAGGCGAGCGGGTTGCCGCCGTAGGTCGAGCCGTGGGTGCCGAG
Organism: Amaricoccus sp.; assembly: GCF_036846665.1. Taxonomy (NCBI): domain Bacteria; kingdom Pseudomonadati; phylum Pseudomonadota; class Alphaproteobacteria; order Rhodobacterales; family Paracoccaceae; genus Amaricoccus; species Amaricoccus sp. The sequence goes on from NZ_DAIUBO010000020.1 coordinate 6,374, forward strand.
GGTCATGCCGGAGGCGGCGTGCTCGGTGGCGAGGCAGGCCCCGAGCGGGAAGCCGCCGCCGATGCCCTTGGCGATCGGCATGATGTCCGGGGTGATCCCCGCCCATTCGTGGGCGAAGAGCCTGCCGGTGCGGCCCATGCCGGTCTGGATCTCGTCGAGGATCAGCAGGATGCCTTCCGCGTCGGCGATGGCGCGCAGGTCGCGCAGGGCCGCGTCGGGAAGCTGGCGGATGCCGCCCTCGCCGAGGATCGGCTCGGCCATGATCGCCGCGGTCTGCGGCCCGACCGCCGCGCGCACCGCCTCGATGTCGCCGAATGGCAGGATGTCGAAGCCCGGCAGCAGCGGGTCGAAGCCCTTGACGAGCTTCTCGCCGCCGGCGGCGGAGATCGCCGCCATGGTGCGGCCGTGGAAGGCGCCCTCGAAGGTCACGATGCGGTGCCGCTCCGGCTGGCCCTTGGCCGAGAAATGCTTGCGCGCCATCTTGATCGCGCATTCGACCGCCTCGGCCCCTGAATTGGTCACGAAGACGGTGTCGGCGAAGGTCCGGGCGACGAGCTTTTCCGCGAGCCGCTCCTGGTTCGGGATCCGGTAGAGGTTCGAGGTGTGCCAGAGGCGCCGGCCCTGGGTCTCCAGCGCCTCGACCAGGGCGGGATGGGCGTGGCCGAGCACGGCGACGGCGATGCCGGCGCCGAAATCGAGATAGCGCTCGCCGCCTTCCTCGATCAGCCAGGCGCCCTGCCCTTCCACGAAGGCGAGCGGCGCGCGCGCATAGGTCGGCAGGACCGGAGTGATCACGGGTAAACCTCCACGGCGACAGGATGTCGGGCGGGGCCCCGGGGGCGATGCGCGGGGCCAAGCGGACCTCTTGCCGCAAGCCCGCAGGCGAGTCAATCGCGCCTTCCGGCGCCGCGATCCGGCGCCGTCCCCATGGGGACACTCGCCAGCCATATGAAATTAAACGATAAAAGTGTTAACGCCCCGATTCCGATCCCCGTGTCGGGGGCGGGCGGGGCCTGCTGCGGGGATCAGCTCTTGAGCCGGTAGCCGGTCCGCAGCCAGCGGAAGGTGAGCGCCCCGAGCGCGACCACGGCGAGGGTCGCATAGGCGAGACCGAGGGCGGGCGGGGAATCGCTCACCCCCAGCGCGCCGAAGCGCATGCCGTCGATGAGATAGAAGATCGGGTTGACGTGGAGCAGGATCCGGAACGCCTCCGGCACCGCGGCCGCGGAATAGAAGGTGCCCGACAGGAAGCTGAGCGGGGTGACGACGAAATTGGTGATCGCGGCCATGTGGTCGAACTTCTCCGCGAGAATCGCGGTGATCATGCCCATGAGCGCCAAGAGCGCGCTGCCCACCAGAATGAAGGCGAGCGCCCAGAGCGGATGCGCCGGCAGGATGCCGAAGAGCGGGAAGAGCACCGCCGCCACGCCGGCCGCGACGAAGAGGCCGCGGAAGACGCCGCCCAGCACGAAGCCGGTCAGCAGCTCCGACGGGCTCAGCGGCGGCATGAGCGTGTCCACGATGCTGCCCTGGACCTTGGAGACGAGGATCGAGCTCGAGGTATTGGCGAAGGCGTTCTGGATCACCGTCATCATCAGGATCCCGGGCGCGAGGAAATGCGCGAAGGGCAGCCCCATCACGGCGGGCCGCTGGCCGCCCAGCGCCAGGGTGAAGACCGCCATGAAGAGCAGCGCCGTCGCCACCGGCGCGGCGAGGGTCTGGGTCCAGACATTGGTGAAGCGGCGGATCTCGCGCCCGGTCAGGGTCGCGAGCCCGAGCCAGTTGACCCGGCCGAAGCGCTTGACGCCCTTGCCCGGCCTGCCCCGGCCCGGGTCCCCGGCCGTGTCGATCGCGCGGTTTTCCATGGGTCGCGCTTGTAACCGAAGCGTGGCTGGTTACAATGGCCGCGAGCGTGCCGGCCGATTGTCGGACCCCGCGCGCAATCCCGCCCGACAAGGCCGACGGAGACGAACGAGATGTCCTGGACCGATGAACGCGTGGAGGCCCTGCGGTCGATGTGGACCGAGGGCAAGAGCGCCAGCCAGATCGCCAAGGAGCTGGGCGGGGTGACGCGCAACGCCGTGATCGGCAAGGTGCATCGCCTCGGCCTCTCGAACCGCGGCGGCAACGGCGACCAGGAGGAGGGCTCCGGCGCGCCGGCCGAGCCCGCGGTGGCGGCGCCGGTGGCCGAGCCGGTCGCCGCGGCGGACCCCGAGGACGAGGAAGAGGAGGCCGCGGCGGCGGAACCGCCCCGGGTCGTGCGCGAGCAGCCGCAGGCCAACCGCCCGCGCGTGCCGGGGCAGCCCATGCCGCCGCAGCCTTCGGGCTCGGAGATCAGCGCGGAGGCGCTGGCCAACCTGGCCGAGGTCGCGAAGAAGTCGCGCAGGCTCACGTTGATGCAGCTGACCGAGCGCACCTGCAAATGGCCGGTGGGCGATCCCGCGACCGAGGAATTCTGGTTCTGCGGCCTGCCCGCCTCGCCCGGCAAGCCCTATTGCGAGGCGCATGTGGCGGTGGCCTTCCAGCCGATGTCGGCACGGCGCGACCGGCGCGCCGGCGGGCGCTGACCGGCGCGGGGCAGAGCCTCGCTTTCTTGCCGGTTCGCGCGCGGTGGCCCCGGCGGTTCAGTTCGTCGCGTCGTTCCGCGTCTGCAGCAGATCGCCCCAATCGGTGCGGTAGGCCATTTCCGCCAGCACCGTCTCGGGCAGGAACTCCTGGCCCTCGCGGACCTGCCATCCGCCGCCCAGCGCCTTGTAGATGGCGACGAGGTTTTCCGCGACCAGCGCCCGCGCGGTGACCAGATTGGCCTCCGCCGCGAGCAGCGCCTGCTGGGTGTTGAGCACGCGCGTATAGTCTGTCACGCCGTCGCCGTATTGCTTGGCCGCGATCTCGGCGGCGCGCCGGGCCGCCTCGACGCTCTCGGCCAGAAGGGCGGTCTGCGCGCGGGCCCCCTTGTAGGCGGCCATGGCGTTGTCGACCTCGCCATAGGCCATGAGCACGGTGTTCTGGTAATTGGCGATCAGGCCCTGATAGGCGGCGTCCTGCGCCCGGACGTTGTTCTTGAGCCGGCCGTAGTTGAGGATGTTCCAGCTGACCCCCGGCGTGAACACGCCGGTCCGGCTGCCCGCCTCGAAGAGATCGCTCGTGGAACTGGCCTGGAAGCCGATGCCGCCGGAGAGGATGAACTGCGGATAGAGCGCGTTCATCGCGACGCCGATCTGGGAGGCCTGCGCCGCCGCCTCCAGCTCCGCGGCGCGTATGTCCGGCCGGCGGCGCAGGAGCTCCGCCGGCACGCCCACGGCGACCTCGGAGCGCGCCCGCGGAATGCTTCCCGAGCCGACGAGCCCGTCCATGCGCGACGGCGGCTGCGCCAGCAGCACCGCCAGCGCGTTCTTGGCCTGCTGGAGCTCGCTCTCCAGCGGCGGGATCAGCGCCTTGGTATTGGTCAGGAGCACCGTCGCCTCCTCGACGTCGAGCTCGGTCGTCACCCCGCCGTTGAATCGAACCTTCGCGAGGTCGAGCGATTGCTGCTGCAGGTCGATGTTGCGCCGGGCGATGCCCAGCGTCTCCTGGATCGCGCGGATGTTGATGTAGGTCGCGGCGACGTCGCCGGTCAGCGTCACCAGCGCGTCGTCGTAATTCGCCACCTGCGCGGCGAGATCGGCCCGCGCCGACTGCACGTTGCGCCGCAGCCCGCCCCAGACGTCGAGCTCCCAGGCCGCATCGAACCCGACCTGGCTTGAGGCGAAGTCGAGATCGAGGTTCGTGACCCGCTCCACCTCGCTGATGTAGCTGAGATTGTCGCTCAGGCGCCGCCTCGTGGTGCTGCCCGCCAGCGTCTGCGACTGCGGGAAGAGCTCGCCATAGGCGATGCCGAGCTGCGCGCGCGCCTGGAGCACCCGCGCCCCGGCCATCTGCAGCGTGAGGTTCTGGGCATAGGCCTGGGCGATGAGCGCGCTCAGCGTCGCATCGTCGAAGGTCTGCCACCAGGCGACCACCGGGGCGCTGCGCGAGGTCAGGCCGCTCGAGGCGTCGCGGCTCGGCGCATTGGCCTCGAGCCAGGCGCTGACCTCGGGCGTCTTGGGCTGGACGAAATCGGGACCGATCATCGCGCAGCCGCCAAGAAGCGCGGGCAGCGCCATCGCGGTCATGCAGCGCCGGAGCCCGCCCGGCAGGATCTTTGCCATCGCTCTCTCTCTCTGTCCTCAACCAGAATGGCCGCCGCCGGTTAGACGTCCAGCGGTCGTATGAAGTTGCCGAAAGAATAGAGCCGGATGTTGATCCGGCGCAGGAACGCGAAGCTCTCGCCGCCGCCGGTGTAGATCGCCACCGCCGCATGGGCGCCGGCGGCGAGGATGCGGTCGGCGGGCGGGTCGTCGAAGGTGATCTCCACCGCGATCCGCCCCGGCAGCTTCGGCAGCACGAATTCGGGCAGCCGGCCCGAGGGCAGGTACTGGCCCTGGGAGGTCGCCCACCAGACCGCCTCGACCCGGCCCTTGAAGATCTCGCCCGGATAGAGGTCGAGCGCGATCTCCACCTCCTGCCCGGGGGCGACGAACTTCAGGTTCTGCTGGCGGAAGGTCGCGAGGATATAGGGATCGGCCGCGGTGACGAAGCTCGCGATGGCGCCGAGCCGCACGTCGCCCACCACGAGGCCCGGCCGGGCCTGCTGCGAGACGATCATCCCGTCCTCGGGCGCGACCAGCGTGGTATTGCCGAGGAAATACTCGGCCTCCGCCAGCTGCGCGCGCGCCTGGGCGACCCCGGTATTGACGCCGTCGATGGTGGAGCCGAGCGCGAGCTGCGCCTTCTCGAGATTGGCCTTGGCCTCGGCCACCGCGGCGGTGTCCTCCTCGACCTGGGCGTTCCAGCGGTCGAGCTCGTCCTGCCGCGCCCCGCCCTGGGGCACGAGGTCGGTGAAGCGCTTCTGCTGCTGGGTGGAATATTCGAGCTGCGCCTCGGCCCGGATGACCGCGTTGCTCGCGGCCGCCACGTCCTGCTGCAGGATCTTCGCGTTCTGCTCGGCCGCCACCAGCTGCGCCTGCGCGGCGTCGACCTGGTGCTGGAAGATGGTGGTGTCGAAGCGGTAGAGCGGATCGCCCTTCCTGACCGGCGTGTTGGGCTCCACCAGCACCTCGGTCAGGACCGTCGGCTGGGTCAGCCGCGGCAGGATCTGGATCGTGCTGCGGATCACGTGGCTGTCGACCGTATAGGGCTGGTAGAAGCGCAGGGCGACCAGGAAGATCAGCAGGAGATGCAGCCCGACCCAGCCCGAGACGATGCCCCAGACGATGTTGAACTTCAGCCACCGGAAGCGGAAGAACACCATCCAGACGAAGATGATGTAGAAGACCGTGATCCCGACGGCCATCAGCATCGCGGCAATTCTCCCGGCATCTGGTTGCGGGCGGAGCGGGTCATCGCCGGCCCGTCACGCGGAGGCCTGCGGCGGGGGGGCCTCGCCGGCGGCGGGGCTGCTCGGGGGCTCCTCGGGCTCACCGCGCAGTCGGGCGATCTCGCGGCGTATCACGTCCTTCTCCTCGTCGGGAAAGCGGCGGATGTCGACGGTGGCGGAATCGTGGAAGGCCCAGAGGAAGGCATGCACCCAGGGCACGACCACCAGAAAGCCCATGTAGCCCATGATCCGGACCGATTCCGCATGCGGGTGGTTGCGCTTGATGGCGATGCGGCCGGGCAGCCCCATGAGGAAGATCAGGATCGCCATCGCGGCGAGCAGGAGCAGCACCAGGGCGAGAAACGTGAGATAGTCGTAATAGTCGAGCGGGCGTCCGATAAGATCCATGGTGCGCCCTCCCGCTCACGCATAGTCAACGTCACGAATTCCGGGGCCGATTCTAGCCCGATGCTGGCGGAGCGGCAATCTCGGCGCCGCCTCTGCGATGCCGCTCCGGGAAAACCGAGTCTTTTGGGTCACGCCCCCGGGGCCGTGCAATCGGGTCTCCGGATGCCCCGATCGGCCGGGGACACCCCGAACCGGCTAGGGCGAGGCACTGCCTCGCGCCGGTTCGTCGGCGGGACGCGCGCGAGCGCGGCGAGCGGGGGGGGGGGCCCGGGTTCCACCGGCGGCTGGCAAGCCGCGAAGGGAATGCGGCGACGCCGCGGGCGACGGACGCCGGTCAGAAGCGATCAGGCGGTCGCGGCATCAGACCGAATAGGTATCGTCGAGCGCATAGCCCGAGGAGCGCACGGTGCGGATCGGGTCGCGGTCGCCGCGGCGGTTCAGCGCCTTGCGCAGCCGGCCGATATGCACGTCGACGGTGCGGATCTCCACATAGACGTCCTCGCCCCAGACCCTGTCGAGCAGCTGCTCGCGGGAGAAGACCCGGCCGGGGCGCTGCATCAGCACGTCGAGCAGGCGGAACTCGGTGGGGCCGAGATGCACGTCGCGCTGGCCGCGGCGCACGCGGCAGAGCTGGCGGTCGAGCACGATGTCGGCGAAGGTCGCCACGTCCCCGGCCAGCATCGGCGCGGTGCGGCGCAGGACCGCGCGCATCCGCGCCACGAGCTCGGACATGGAGAAGGGCTTGGTCACGTAATCGTCGGCGCCGACGTCGAGGCCGCGGACGCGGTCCTCCTCCTCGCCGCGGGCGGTCAGCATGATGACGGGGATGTCGCGGGTTTCGCTGCGGCTGCGCAATTGCCGGCAGAGCTCGATGCCCGAGACATTGGGCAGCATCCAGTCCATCAGCACCAGGTCGGGGCGCGATTCATCGACCGCGATCATCGCCTCGTCGCCGTCCGAGGAGGTCGCGACGGTGAAGCCCTCCTTGGAGAGATTATAGGCGAGGAGCTGGCTGATCGGCTCCTCGTCCTCGATCACCAGGATCTTGGCGCACATCGGGGGATCCTCTCGTCTGGGCTCACTCGTGAATGAAACCGACGCCCGTCGGCTCGCCCTTGGGGCGGTCGTCGCCGAGCGGCTCGCCCTTGACGATGTAATAGACCATCTCGGAGATATGCGTGGTGTGGTCGCCGATGCGCTCGAGGTTCTTGGCGATGAACATCAGCTGCGCGCCGATCCCGATCAGACGGCTGTCCTCGACCATGTAGGTCACCACCTCGCGGAAGATGGCGTTGTACATCTCGTCGATCTCGTAATCCTGGTTCCAGATCTGAACCGCGAGATCCACGTCGCGCGAGGCATGGGCGTTGAGCACGTCCGAGAGCTGAGCGAGCGTGGTCTTGCCCATGCGCGCGATCGAGGTGGTCAGCCGGATGGGCCGCGCCGAGGAGAGCGGGATCGCCCGCTTGGAGATGTTCTTGGCGAGATCGCCGATGCGCTCGAGGGTCGAGGCGATCTTCATCGCCGCGATCAGGACCCGAAGATCCGCCGCGACCGGCTGGCGCAGGGCGATGATCTTGACCACGCTTTCCTCGAGCGCCATCTCCATCGCGTCGAGCGCGCTGTCGCGGTCGATGACCTGGCGCGCGAGCACCGCGTCGCGCTCCTGGACCGATTGCAGCGCCTTGGAGAGCAGTTCCTCGCAAAGGCCGCCCATTTCCGAGATCCTGGCCTGAACCTGGACGAGATCCTCGTCGAACGACGCAACGATATGGGCCATGGCGGTCGGGTCTCTCCTCGGCTTCCCGCGCGCCCGCCGCGGGCGCGCGTTCCTCGGCGGCGCCGGGCGATCGGGGCCGCGTCCTGCGGTGAACGTCAGTCGACAGCATTATAGGGCGGATCGCAACAGGGCCATGACAGTTCCAAGACGAAACCGTGACAGTGCAAGCCGTTCACATTCCGAGAGGTTTCGCCTCGCCGGGGTCTGGAGGCGGCGGCTGGCGGGCGGCGTCTGCCGAAGCGGCCCTGGGCAGCCAGACCGTGAAGCGGCTTCCCTCGCCGGGCTTCGAGGTGATCTCCAGGCGGCCCTTGTGGCGGTTGAGGATATGCTTGACGATGGCCAGGCCGAGCCCGGTCCCGCCCTTGTTGCGGCTGTGGCTGACATTGACCCGGTAGAAGCGCTCGGTCAGCCGGGGGATATGCTCGCGCGCGATGCCGGGGCCGGTATCGGCGATGGTGATGCCGCAGCGGTTGGGATACGCCCGGCTCGGGGGGGCGGTGAGCACGCGCACGCCGCCGCCGGGGCCGCCGTATTTCATCGCGTTGTCGATCAGGTTGGTGAAGACCTGCGAGAGCTGGTCGCGGTCGCCCGTCACCCGGCAGTCCTGCGGGTCGAGCTCGAGGAGGAGGCCGACGCCCTGCTGGCTCGCGATCGGCTGCAGCGCCGAGACGCATTCGGTGACGATCCCGTTCAGCGACCAGATCTCGACCGGCCGGAGGTGCTCGCTCATCTCGATGCGGCTGAGCGACATCAGGTCGTCCACGAGCCGCTGCATGCGGCCGGCCTCCCGCGCCATGATGCCGAGGAAGCGCTCGCGCGCCTCCGCGTCGTCGCGGGCGTGGTGCTGGAGCGTCTCGATATAGCCGATGACCGAGGCGAGCGGCGTGCGCAGCTCGTGGCTCGCATTGGCGATGAAGTCCGAGCGGAGCTGCTCGGCCTTGTGCGGCTCGGTGCGGTCCTCGAGCTGCACGATCGCGCGCCGGTCGGTGCTGAAGGCGGGATCGGCGGGCAGCAGCCCGACCCGCGCCTCGAAATGCCGCTCGCTGCCGTTGAAGGTGGTGAAGCGGCAGGCGCGCTCCTCGCCGTCGGCCAGCGTCGCGGTGACGGCGGCGACGAAATCCGGCGCGCGGATGAGATGCGCGAAATGCGCGCCCGGCTCCACATGCGGCAGGGCCGCATGCGCCGCCGGATTGGCGTAGGCGATGCATCCGTTCCGGGCGATGACGAGGAGCGGCGCCGGGAGCTTCTCGAGGAGCGCCCGGCCCGGATCGGGCGCGGGCCGCGGGGGATGCGCCGGGTCCCGCGGGGGTTCGGAAGGCAGCACCGCCGCGCTGGCGGCGAGGCGCCTGGCGACCGGCACGGCGAGAAGGACGACGAGCCCTCCCGCCAGGAAGGCGGCCAGCGGCGGAAGGCCCAGCGCCGCCGAGAGCGCGGCGAAGACGGCCACCGCCAGCGCCAGCAGGGGATGGAACCATTCCGCCATGCCGCCTCGTTTCCCCCGCGCCGCCGGCCCCTATAGCAGGCGCGGCCGGCGGCGAGAAGAAAGATTGTCTTCACCGGATCGACATATATGTAAGGGACGACTGGATTTCGCGAGGACGCCCGGGTGATCCGATACGCGCTGCGCTGTGCCGACGACCACCGCTTCGAGTCCTGGTTCGGCTCGAGTGCGGATTTCGACCGGCTGGTCTCGGCCGGGCTGGTCTCCTGCGCGGTCTGCGGCAGCCCTGAGGTGCAGAAGGATCTGATGGCGCCGAGCCTGGCGGGTTCCGGCACCGAAGCGCCCGACACGGCGCCGAGGCTTTCGGCGCCGCTCTCGCCTGCCGAGCAGGCCATGGCCGAGCTTCGCCGCCGGATCGAGGCCCGCTCCGAGGATGTCGGCCGCGACTTCGCCGCCGAGGCGCGGCGCATCCACGAGGGCAGTTCCCCCGACCGACCGATCATCGGCGAGGCGAGGCCCTCCGAGGCGCGCGCCCTGATCGAGGACGGCATCCCCGTCGCCCCCCTGCCCTGGAGTTCGCGCAAGGCGAACTAAGGCGGATTGCCGCTTCGGCTTGCTGGCGCCGCGGCAAATCCATAAGAGGGCGCGATCGCATTCCGAACTGAGAGCCTGCGCCCATGCCGCGCCTCGTGATGAAATTCGGCGGCACCTCGGTGGCCGACCTCGACCGCATCCGCAACGCGGCCATGAAGGTCAGGCGCGAGGTCGAGCGCGGCTTCGACGTGGCGGTGGTGGTCCCGGCGATGGCCGGCAAGACCAACGAGCTGGTCGGCTGGGTCGACCGCACGGCGCAGTTCTACGACGCGCGCGAATACGATGCGGTGGTCGCCTCGGGCGAGAACGTGACCGCGGGCCTCATGGCGCTGACCCTGCAGGAGATGGGGGTGCCGGCGCGCAGTTGGCAGGGCTGGCAGGTGCCGATGCTCACCAATTCCTCCCATGGCGCCGCGCGGATCATGGAGATCGACACCACGCGGCTGGTGCAGAAGTTCGGCGAGGGGCTGCATGCGGTGATCGCGGGCTTCCAGGGCGTGAGCCCCGAGGGGCGCATCACCACGCTCGGGCGCGGCGGCTCGGACACCTCCGCGGTCGCCTTCGCCGCGGCGCTCGGGGCGGAGCGCTGCGACATCTACACCGATGTCGACGGGGTCTATACCACCGACCCGCGCATCACCAAGAAGGCGCGCAAGCTCGCCAAGATCTCCTACGAGGAGATGCTGGAGCTGGCGAGCCTCGGCGCGAAGGTGCTGCAGACGCGCTCGGTGGAGCTCGCCATGCGCTACAAGGTGCGGCTGCAGGTGCTGTCGAGCTTCGACGACCTGCCCGGAACGCTGGTCTGCGACGAGGAGGAAGTCTTGGAAAGCAGGGTCGTGAGCGGCATCGCGCATTCGCGCGACGAGGCGAAGCTGACGGTGCTCGGCGTGCCGGACCGGCCGGGGATCGCCGCGGCGATCTTCGGGCCGCTGGCCTCGGGCGGGGTCAATGTGGACATGATCGTGCAGAACATCGGCGCGGACGGACGCACCGACATGACCTTCTCCTGTCCGGTCGACGAGGTGCCGCGCGCGGTCAAGGCGCTGGAGGAGACGCGCGACGCGGGCGAGGTGAACTACCTCCGCCTCGACATCGACGAGAACGTCTCGAAGGTCTCCATCGTCGGCATCGGCATGCGGAGCCAGGCGGGCGTGGCCCATCGCATGTTCGAGGCGCTGGCCGCCGACGGGGTCAATATCAAGGTCATCACCACCTCGGAGATCAAGGTCTCGGTGCTGATCGACCGCAAATATCTGGAACTGGCGGTTCAGGCGCTGCATGATGCTTTCGGCCTGGACAAGGCCAGCTGAGACCGGGGACCGGACGGCCGATGCCCTTTTCGGAAGCGGTTGATTCCCGCGTGATCCTCACGCGGCTGCGCGAGGCGATGGCCGAGCCGGGCGAGGGCCAGGAACGGCTCGACCGCATCGTCAAGCTGATCGCGCGCGGGCTCGTGGCCGAGGTCTGCTCGGTCTATCTGCGCCGCGAGGACCTTTCGCTCGAGCTCTGCGCCACCGAGGGCCTGAACCCGGAGGCGGTGCATACCACGCGGCTGGCGCCGGGCCAGGGCCTCGTGGGGCGCATCGCCGAGAGCGCGGAGCCGATCCGGACCCGCGATGCCGCCCATACCCACGGCTTCCGCTTCCTGCCCGAGACCGGCGAGGAGATCTATTCCTCCTTCCTCGGGGTGCCGATCCAGCGGCTCGGCGAGGTGCTGGGCGTGCTCGTGGTGCAGAACCGCACGGAGCGGGAATACAGCGACGACGAGATCTATGCGCTCGAGGTCGTGGCCATGGTCATCGCCGAGATGGCGGAGCTCGGCGCCTTCGTCGGACCGGGGCCGATGGAGATCGCCCGGCCGCACCGCCGCCCGTTCTTCGTGCGCGGCCTCGTCGGCCAGGAGGGCGTCGCAGAGGGCCGCGTGGTGCTGCACGAGCCCCAGATCGTCATCAGCCAGCCGATCAGCGACGATCCGGCGCTGGAATGCGCGAGGCTCCGCACGGCGCTGGAGGCGCTGCGGGCCGAAGTCGACGAGATGCTCGGGGCGGAATATCTCGCCACCGCCGGCGAGCATCGCGACGTGCTCAACGCCTATCGGATGTTCGCCAACGACAAGGGCTGGGTGACGCGGATGGAGGCCTCGATCGTGAGCGGCCTCGCCGCCGAGGTCGCGGTCGAGAAGGAGCAATCCGCGACCCGCGCCCGCATGTCGCGCATCGCCGATCCCTATCTGCGCGAGCGGCTGCACGATTTCGACGACCTCGCCAACCGGCTGCTGCGGCTGCTCGCGGGCAGCGCGGCGCCGCAGGGGCGCGACCTGCCGGACGATGCGATCCTCGTGGCGCGCAACATCGGCCCGGCGGAGCTGCTCGACTACGGCCGCAAGCTCAGCGGGGTGGTGCTCGAGGAGGGCTCGGTGGGCAGCCATGCGGCGATCGTGGCGCGGGCGCTGGCGATTCCGCTGGTGATCCATGCCCGGCGCATCACCCGCGAGGCCCAGGGGGGCGACCATATCCTCGTCGACGGCGACCAGGGCGTGGTGCATCTGCGCCCCGAGGAGACCGTGGCCAAGGCCTTCCGCGAGAAGGTGGACATGCTGCACGAGGCCCAGGCGGCCTATGTGGCGCTGCGCGACAAGCCGGCGCGGACCCGCGACGGGGTCACGCTCGCCCTGCACATGAACGCCGGGCTGATCGCCGACCTGCCGAGCCTGCCGAAATGCGGCGCGATCGGCGTGGGGCTCTTCCGCACGGAACTGCAGTTCCTCGTTCGCTCCACGGTGCCGCGGCGCGCCGATCTCGCCGCGCTCTATGCGCGCATCCTCGATTCGGCGGGCGAGAAGCCGGTGGTGTTCCGCACGCTCGACATCGGCTCCGACAAGGTGCTGCCCTACATGCGGCGCAACGACGAGCCGAATCCGGCGCTCGGCTGGCGCGCGATCCGCGTCGGGCTCGACCGGCCCGGCATCATGCGCATGCAGGTCCAGGCGCTCCTGCGCGGCGCGCGCGGGCGGCCGCTGCAGATCATGTATCCCTTCGTCGCGGAGGCGGAGGAATTCGAGGAGGCGCGGGAACTGACCCTGCGCGAGCTGGCCCGCGAGCAGGCGCTCGGCCATCGCGTGCCGGCGGGCCTGAAGATCGGCGCCATGCTCGAGACGCCGAGCCTCGCCTTCGCGCCCGACCGTTTCTTCGAGGAGGTCGATTTCCTCTCGATCGGTGGCAACGATCTCAAGCAGTTCTTCTTCGCCGCCGACCGCGAGAACGAGCTGGTGCGGCGGCGCTACGACATGCTCAGCGCGAGCTTCCTCGCCTTCATCGAGCAGATCGTCGCCCGCTGCGCCAGCCATGGCACGCCGCTTTCCTATTGCGGCGAGGATGCCGGGCGGCCGGTGGATGCGGTCGGGCTCGCGGCCATGGGGCTGCGCAGCCTCTCCATGCGGCCCGCCTCGATCGGGCCGGTCAAGGCGCTCCTGCGGCAGGTCGATCTCGAAGCCGTCCGGGCGATCATCGAGGCGGGCCGTTCGCGGGGGCTGGCGACGGTCCGGCCGATGCTGGAGGAATATCTGCGCGACAGGGGCATCCTGGTCTGAGCCGGGGGCGTCCCTCGTCCGGGCGGCGGTCTCAGGGTTCGGCGAGGCTCAGCCAATGCGAGACCAATCCGGTGATGCCGTCGAAGGCGCCGGGGACCAGCGGGCGCGCCAGCAGGCGGTCGGGGTTGGTCGGGGGCGGGAAGTCCAGGCCGGCGGCGCGGGCATGGGTGAAGCCGAAGCGGCGGTAATAGGGCTCGTCGCCCACCAGGATCACCCGCGTCCAGCCGAGCTCGCGCGCCCGTTCGAGGCTTTCCCCGATCAGATAGGCGCCGAGGCCCTCGCCCTGCCGGGTGGGATGCACCGCCACCGGGCCGAGCAGGAGCGCCGGCGGGCCGCCGGGGCCGACCCGGACCGGCCAGTAGCGGATCGCGGCGCCCAGCGCGTCGTAATCGTCGCGGGCGACGAGGCATAGCTCCGCCACCGCATCGACGCAATCGCGCAGGCGGTAGGACGAAAGGGCGGTGCGTCCCGGTGCGAAGGCGAGGTCGAAGAGATATTCGACCTCAGGGCCGTCGCGGGGCTCTTCCTTGTGGATCCGGAACATGGGCGGGGACCGGCGGGCGCGGGGCGTGCCGCCCGCTCGACCCCGCCTAGCATGGCCTCCGGTTGCGGTCCAAGGCGAAATCGGGAGGAGCGCGCCGCATGGGTCCGAAGTCGGGTCCATGCATCGTCGGTACGGTCGGTTCACCCGCTATCCGCGTGCCCGCGGTAGCGATGGGGCGGCCCGACCCGGCAAAAAGTGAAAAAATACACGTTAAGAGAGAGTGAACCATGATCCGTTAAACTTTTGGTAACCATTTGCCGCCAGAAAGGAGGTGTTCCGGAACCGGAACAGCTGCTTGCTAACCCTCAGACCCTCCAGTCTGGATAGAGCGCCCCCATCTCTCCCCCCCCCGGAGATGGGGGCGCATTTCGCTCAAGGCTCCGCGAGAACGGCGCCGGGGTTGAGGATCCCCTGCGGGTCGAGGGCGTTCTTGATCCTCTGCATCGCGAGGATGCTGCCCGGATCGCCGTAGCGCAGCAGATCCCCGGTCTTCAGCCGCCCGACGCCGTGCTCGGCGCCGACCGAGCCGCCGAGCGAAGCCGCGAGGTCGTGGACCGTCGTCTTGACCGCCTCGCGGATCGGGTCGAAGGCGCCCTTCGGCCGGCCCGGGGGCGGGAAGACGTTGTAATGCAGGTTTCCGTCGCCGAGATGGCCGAAGCAGTTGATCCGCAGCGCCGGGTCGATCCCCGCCACGGCCGCGCGGCCGCGCTCGACGAATTCCACGAGGCGCGAGGGCGGCAGCGAGATGTCGTGGCTCGAGATGGCGCCGATCAGGCGATTCGCTGCCGGAATGGATTCGCGCAGGCCCCAGAAGACGGCGCGCTGGCCCTCGTTCTGGGCCACGAGCGCGTCCGTGGCGAGCCCGGTTTCGAGCGCGGATTCGAGCACCCCCTCCAGCCGGGCGGGCACCCGGGCGGCGGCGGCATCGGCGGCCTCGATCAGCACGAACCAGTCCGAGCCCATCGCCGGGGGGCGGGGAACCTGCGGCAGGACCTCGGCGAGGAAGGCGATGCCCTGGGCGTGGATGAGCTCGAAGGCCGAGATCGTGTTGCCGAGCGTCGCGCGCGCCTCGCCGAGCAGCTCGAGCGCCGCCGCGGGCGAGCGCAGGGCGATCCAGGCGGTCGAGGTCGCCTGCGGGATCGGGTGCAGCCGGAGGCTCGCGGCGGTGATGAGCCCGAGCGTGCCTTCCGAGCCGATCAGCAGGTGGCGCAGATCGTAGCCCATGTTGTCCTTCAAGAGCGCGCTCAGCCCGTTCAGCACCGTGCCGTCGGCCAGCACCGCCTCGACCCCGAGGCAGAGGTCGCGGGCGTTGCCGTAGCGCAGCACGTTCACGCCGCCGGCATTGGTCGCCAGGAGCCCGCCGATGCGCGCCGAGCCTTCCGAGGCGAGGGAGAGCGGGAACTGGCGGCCGGCCGCGCGGGCCGCCTCGCGCACGTCGGCCAGCACCGCGCCGGCCTCCGCCACGAGCACGTTGTCGGTCAGGTCGAGGTCGCGGATGCGCGCCATGCGCTCGAAGGACATCAGGACCGGCAGCGGCCCCCGCTCGTGGACCTGGCCGCCGACGAGGCCGGTGCCGCCGGACCACGGCAGGATCCCGACCCGCGCCTCGGCGCAGAGGCGCACCGCCGCGGCCACCGCGCCGGCATCCGAAGGCCGCAGCACGGCCGCCGCCCGCCCGTGGAAGCGGCCGCGCGGCTCTTCGAGATAGCGGGGCTCGGGGGGGCGCACGGCCTCCGCGCCGAGTGCGGCGCTGAGGCGGTCGAGCAGCGCGGCATCGGCATCCGCGAGCGGCGCGCGGGCGGTCATTCGCCGTCGATCGCCGCGCGTCCGCGCCGGTCGCCGCGCAGATTGGCGTAGAGCACGTGGTTGCGCCAGCGGCCGTTGATCTGGAGATAGCTCTGGGCGACGCCCTCGTATTTGAAGCCGGCGCGTTCCAGCAGGCCGCGGGAGGCGGCGTTCTCGGGCAGGCAGGCCGCCTCGACCCGGCTCAGGTCGAGCGCGGTGAAGGCGTGATGCACCACCGCCGCCAGCGCCTCGGACATGTAGCCCTGGCGCGCGTGCTCCGGCCCGATCCAGTAGCCGATGGTCGCCGATTGCGCCGGCCCGCGCCGGATGTTGTCCAGCGTGATCGCGCCGAGCAGCCGCTCGTCCTCGCGGCGCAGCAGGAAGAGCGCCAGCGCCCGGCCCTCGGTGCGGGAGCGCGCGGCCCAGTAGACCCGGTTGCGGAAGGCCCTGCGGCTGAAGTGATCGACCGACCAGGTCGGCTCCCATTCCTTCAGGAAGGCCTCGCCCTCGCGCCTGAGCCGCGACCAGGCCTCGTGGTCGCCGGCTTCGGGCAGGCGCAGCACCAGCCTCTGCGTCTCGACGACCGGCCCGGAGCCACGGCGGAAGCCCAGCATGGCCCGGCCTCAGGCGGCGAGGCGCCTGACGAGGGCCTCGCGGTCCGGGGCATCCGCGATCGGCCCGAGCAGCGCCAGCGCCGGCCCTGCCCCGCCGATCAGCCGCCCGGCGAAGTCCCGGAGATCGGCGGCGGTGACCGCCTCGATGCGCGCCAGCGTCTCCTCGAGCGGGGGCACCCGGTCCCAGATCGCGAGCTGGCGCGCCAGGTGCTCGGCCCGCCCGGAGGGGCCTTCGAGGCCCATCAGCAGGCCCGCCTTCATCTGGGCGCGCGCGCGCTCGATCTCCGCCTCGGCCAGTCCCTCGGCCCCCCGGCGCAGCTCGTCCATGGTCAGTTCCGCGAGCTCGCGGATCTGGTCCGGGCCGGTGCCGGCATAGAGCGAGATCAGGCCGGTGTCGTCGTAGGCGGAGGCCTGGGCGAAGACGCTGTAGCAGAGGCCGCGGCGCTCCCGCAGTTCCTGGAACAGGCGCGAGGACATGCCGCCGCCCATGGCGATGGCGTAGAGCTGCGCGGCATAGACCTCCTGCGACCGCGCCGCGGCGCCCTCGAAGCCGAGGGTCAGGTGGACCTGCTCGAGGTCGCGGAAGGCGCGGCGCTCGCCGGCGGCAAAGCGCGCGGCGGGTGCCACGGCCTTGGGGCGGGAGGCGAGCCCGCCGAAGAGATCCGCCGCCACCGCATGGAGCGCATCCGCATCCACCGCTCCGGCCGCGGCGAGGATGATCTGGTCGGGCCCGTAATGCTCGCCGACGAAGCCCGCGAGGTCCGAGCGCCCGAAGGCCGAGACGCGCTCGGCCGGCCCGAGGATCGGCCGGCCGAAGGGCTGGTCGGGATAGGCCGATTCCTGGAGCCAGTCGAAGATGATGTCGTCGGGCGTGTCGAGCGCCTGGCCGATCTCCTGGAGGATCACCCCGCGCTCGACCTCGATGTCGGGCTCGGCGAAGAGCGGGTTGAGCACGATGTCGGCCAGGAGGCGCAGCGCCATCTCGACATCCGCCTCGAGCACGCGCGCGTAATAGGCGGTCATCTCCTTGCCGGTATAGGCGTTGATGTAGCCGCCGACGTCCTCGATCTCCTCGGCGATCCGCAGCGCCGTGCGGCTCGGCGTGCCCTTGAAGGCCATGTGCTCGAGGAAATGCGCCACTCCGCATTGCTCGGCGCGCTCGTGGCGGCCGCCGGCGGTGAGGAAGATCCCCACGGTCGCCGAATGCAGCCCGGGCATGGGATCGACCGCGATTCGCAGCCCGTTGGGAAGCCGGCCGGTCAGGACGCTCATGCCACGCGCTCCCCGCCGACCACCGCCTCGATCGCCGCGAGCTCGTTGGGCACGCGGGTCAGGCGCTCGGGCCGCTCCAGGAGATCGGCCATGCGCTCGGGCAGGGCCGGCCGCTCTGCGGTGGCGGCCTCGACCGCATCGGGGAATTTCGCGGCATGGGCGGTGGCGAGCACGATCATCGGCACCTCCGGATCGCCGCGACGCAGCCGCGCGGCATGGAGCCCGACCGCGGTATGCGGGCAGACGAGTTCCCCGGTCTCGCGCCAGGCGGCGGCGATCGCCGCGGCGGTCTCCGCCTCCGACGCGCTCGCGCTGTCGAAGCCGTCGCGCAGCTGCCCGAGCGCGCCCTGCGGCAGCTCGAAGCCCCCCGCGCGGGCCAGATCCTCCATCGAGGCCGCCACCGCGGACCCCTCCCGGTCGTAGAGCTCGAAGAGCAGGCGCTCGAAGTTCGAGCTGATCTGGATGTCCATGGAGGGGCTCATGGAGGGGCGCACCGCCGCGCGGCGATGGGCGCCGGTCGCGAGCGTGCGGTGCAGGATGTCGTTCTGATTGGTGGCGATCACCAGCCGGTCAATCGGCAGGCCCATGCAGCGGGCGACATGGCCGGCGAAGATGTCGCCGAAATTGCCGGTCGGCACCGTGAAGCTGACCGGGCGATGCGGGGCGCCGAGCGCGACGGCGGAGGTGAAATAATAGACCACCTGCGCGAGGACCCGCGCCCAGTTGATCGAATTCACGCCCGCGAGCCCCACCGCGTCGCGGAAGGCGTGATCGTTGAACATGTCCTTCACGCGCGCCTGGGCGTCGTCGAAATCGCCGTCGATGGCGAGCGCATGGACATTGGCCTCGGCCGGCGTGGTCATCTGGCGGCGCTGCACCTCCGAGACGCGGCCCTCGGGGAAGAGGATGAAGACCTCGACGCCCGCGCGCCCCCGGAAGGCCTCGATCGCCGCCGAGCCGGTGTCGCCGCTGGTGGCGCCGACGATGGTCAGCCGGCGGCCGCTGCGCCCGAGGCTGGCCTCGAACATCTGGCCGATGAGCTGCATCGCCACGTCCTTGAAAGCGAGCGTCGGCCCGTGGAAGAGCTCCAGCAGCCAGTCGTTCGGCCCCGTCTGGCGCAGCGGGCAGCGCGCGGGATGGGCGAAGCCGGCATAGGCGCGGGCGAGGATGTCGCGGAATTCCGCCTCGGCGAAGGCCCCGCCGAGATAGGGCCACATCACCCGCAGCGCGACCTCCTCGTAGGGCAGGCCGGCGAAGGCGGCGATCTCGGCCGGGCTCAGCCGCGGCCAGCTTTCCGGCACGTAGAGCCCGCCATCGCGCGCGAGACCCGCCAGCATCGCCTCCTCGAAGCCGAGCTTCGGCGCCGCGCCGCGGGTGGAGACATATTGCATGGGGTGGCCTGCCTCGCTTCAGTCAATGCGGCGCTTGATACGCCATAGCAGGTAGCCTGTCATCACCGCCCAGACCAGTGCCAGCCCGAACCAGGTCACCGCGTAGCCGAGATGGTCGTTGGGGATGTTGACCGTCACCGGCAGGGGCATCGGCGCCGCCGGGTCGTCGCTCGCCGTGGCGACCAGCAGCACCGGCTCCGTCCCGAGGGCATCGGCCATGAGATCCACGTCGCGGGCGAACCAGACGTTCTTGGCGCGGTCGGGCTCGCTGGTGAAGTAATCCGTTTCCTGCGGCCAGAGCAGCGCGCCCTCGACGGTGATCTCGCCTTCGAGGCGCGGCGCGTCCTTCTCCTCAATCGGCACGAAGCCCCGGTCGAGCAGGATGCGCCTTCCCTCCGCGAGCTCGAGGGCGACGATGACGCGGTAGCCCACGCCGCGCGGCGGGGCGGAGGTATAGACATGCAGCTCCGGGCCGCCGATCCGGCCGGTGGCGCGCACCCGCAGGAACTGGTCCACATCGCGCGAGGGCGCGGCGGGCAGCGGCACCGGATCCGCGGCGAGGCGCGTCTCGATGCGGTCGATGATCTCGGTCTTCCAGGCGAGACGCTGGACCTGCCAGATGCCGAGCGCGAGCAGGATCGCCACGCCCCCCAGACCGAAGGCGAGGGCGGCGATCACCTTGCGGACGGGCAGGCGGTCAGGGGGTGCGGGCATGGCAGGCAAGGGATCCCGTCAGGAGCGGGGCGCCGCTTCCTCGAGCAGCTTGTAGTTCGCGGGGTCGTCGTCGCAGACCCCCGGCCCGCATTCGAGCAGCGCCGAGACCGCATTGGCAGCGGCGAGCAGCACCATGAGGGCGAAGGCGGCCTTCGGCAGCAGCCGGCCGCCGAAGCGCGCCGGGGGCACGCGGCCTTCGGTCCGGTACTGGCCTTCGGAGAGGAGCATGATGGCGGTCCCGAGGAGCACGAGGAAGAAGCAGACGAAGGCCCAGGTGTAGAAATGCAGCCCCAGGAACGGCTCGCCGTAGCTGCCGGTGCCCGGTACGATGTGCAGGAGGATCTGGCGGCCGGAGACGCTGATGCCGAAGAGCGCGGCGATCAGCATCAGGGCGTAGTGACGCGGCCGGGGTCCGTGGATCGCGTTGAGGCACAGACCGAAGCCGACCGCGACGAAGCCGAGGCGCTGGAGCAGGCAGAGCGGGCATGGCAGGTCGGCGCGGGCGAGTTGGTCGTAGAAGGCCATCGCCAGCACGAGGCAGATCGCCAGGAGGCCCAGCGCGTTGAGGTTGCGCGAGGTCTCCGGGGTGAGCTGCATCGCGCCCGCCCCTCAAAGCTGGATCGAGAGGGACGAGGACATGTGGTGGTTGAACCAGAACAGGCCGAGCCCGAGCGCCAGGGCGAAGACCGCATGGGCCGGCAGCAGGTTCTCCCGCAGCGCCAGCAGCATGGCCAGCGTGAAGAGCGCGAAGAGGAGCGCGATCATGTCACCTCCGATCGGCGCGGCTACACCGGATCGGGCGTGCCCTGTCCCGGGGGCCGGACGGCCCCCCCGGATGCGGCGCGCCGCTGGTCAGCCGCCCCAGATGTAGACCACGGCGAAGAGGAAGAGCCAGACCACGTCGACGAAGTGCCAGTACCAGGCCGCCGCCTCGAAGCCGACATGCTGGGTCGGGGTGAAGTCGCCCGCATAGACCCGGTAGAGGCAGACCGCGAGGAAGATGGTGCCGATGATGACGTGGAAGCCGTGGAAGCCGGTCGCCATGAAGAAGTTGGCGCCGTAGACATTGCCCGAGAAGCTGAACTGGGCGTGGCTGTATTCGTAGATCTGGAAGGTCGTGAACAGCAGGCCGAGCACGATCGCGAGCCAGAGGCCCCAGCGCATCTGCTGGCGGTCGTTCTCGTGGACCAGCGCATGGTGCGCCCAGGTCGCCGCGCAGCCCGAACAGAGCAGGATCAGCGTGTTGATCAGCGGCAGGTGCCAGGGGTCGAAGGTCTCGATGCCCGGCGGCGGCCAGGTGTTGTCGATCGCCGCCATCGGATAGAGCGCGTTCTTGAAGAACGACCAGAACCAGGCGGAGAAGAACATGATCTCCGAGATGATGAACATGATCATCCCGTAGCGCAGTCCGATCTGGACCACGGGCGTGTGATCGCCGATCCGGGCTTCGGCGATCACGTCGGCCCACCAGCAGAACATGGTGTAGAGGACCGTCACGAAGCCGATCAGCGCCACCCAGGGCCCCTGGCCGTGGAAGAGCAGCACCAGTCCGAAGAGCAGGATGAAACCGCCGGCGGCCCCGACGAAGGGCCAGATGCTCGGAGGCAGGATGTGATAGTCGTGTTGCCTTTGTCCGGCCATGACCCGTTCCCTCTATTGTTTCGTCGTGCCGTCGCCGCCGGTCGCGAGCGCCGCCTGTTCCGCCGGCGCTTCCTCCGGTTCGGGCAGGTCCGCCCGATGCATGGTATAGGACAGCGTTATCCCCGTCACGTCGCGCGCTTCGCGGTCGTCCAGCATCGCGGGATCGACGTAGAACGACACCGGCATCTCCACGCGCTCGCCCGGCCCGAGAACCTGTTCGTCGAAGCAGAAGCAGGCGATCTTGTCGAAATAGCCGCCGACGGAATAGGGGGCCACGTTGTAGCTTGCCCTGCCCCCGATCGTCTTCTCGGTGGGATTATAGGCCTCATAGAGCGCGAGCCCCGTCTCGCCGATGCGGATTTCCATGGTGCGTTGCATCGGCCGGAAGACCCAGGGCATGTCGGGCGCGGTATTGGCGTCGAAGCGCACGGTGACCTTGCGGTCGAGGATCTCGACCGAAGGCGCCTCGGCGACCGAGGTCGTCCCGGCATAGCCGGTGACGCGGCAGAACCAGTCGTAGAAGGGCACTGCCGCGAAGCTCAGCGCGACCATCACCGCGACGACGCCGCCGAGGCCGAGCGCGATCCTGCCATTGGGGGACGGCCGCATCCGCTCACTCCTCCGCCGGCGGCAGCAGCGAGGGCCGCAGGCTGTGATCGAAGCCCTGCATGGACTGGCCTTCGCCGAGCTTGACCATGGTCACCGCGAAGACGAGCAGCACGAAGGCGCCGAGCACCAGCCCGAGGCCGAGGTTGCGGCTGCGGCGGCGTCCGAAGATCTCGTGGCTGTCGGGGCGCATCCCGCCGCTCCTCAGACCAGGGCCGGCCAGCCGGCCGGGGTCAGGCCGGCGGCGCCGAGCGCGGCTTCCGCGAGGAGCAGCGCGAAGAGCAGGAAGAGATAGACGATCGAGAGGCCGAAGAACCGCTTCTCGGCCAGGAAGCGGTCGCGGGACGCCGCATCCGGGTCGCGCCGCCAGAGCCGCACGGCGCCGATGAGCAGGAGCGCGTCGAGCACGATCGCCCCTGCGAGATAGACCGGCCCGCCGATCGTGGTGAAGGCCGGCGCGATCGCGATGGGCGCGAGGACCAGGGAATAGGCGAGGATGTGGTTCCGGGTGACCCGGTCGCCCGCGGTCACCGGCAGCATCGGCACGCCGGCGCGGCGGTAATCGTCGTTGCGGAAGAGCGCCAGCGCCCAGAAATGCGGCGGGGTCCAGACGAAGATCAGCAGGAACATCAGCACGCTCTCGGGCGCGATGCCGCCGGTCGCCACCGCCCAGCCGATCATCGGCGGGAAGGCCCCTGCCGCGCCGCCGATGACGATGTTCTGC